>JAEWIY010000014.1 GCA_023386835.1 Verrucomicrobiota bacterium | reverse complement strand
CCTTAAAGCCATCGGGTGCCGGCCTCACCCCGTACCGCGCCACACCCCGGGCGCGGCCGCGCTCACCGCGGAGCGCGACGTTCCGATCAAACCGCGTTGCATTCGGCCGAAGATAGGCATGCGTCAGCAGGATGGCCGCGTGATCCGGATGTTCGGCCACAACTTCGTTCGCCCAGCGCACGACGTCATCCCGCGGTCCAAACTCCAGCGCCAGCACCAACCACTTTCGCCCCCCGGCATGAAAAACGTGGAAGGTGTTCTCCGTCCGGCCCGGCTCGCGGTCGTACACGCCACCCAACCCGGATTCCCGCTGCAGCTCCACCAAGGGGATGTATTCGCTCATCAACGACCGTCGGCTCGTCGACTTGCCGCCTTCGCCGAGATCATGATTGCCGGGCACGAACGCGGCGGGCACGACGCCGGCAAAGACCCGGTGCGCCCGCCGGGCGAGATCCCATTGCTCCGCCGTGTTGTGCTGGGTGATGTCGCCGACGTGCAACACGTACGCCACCTTGTACCGACGCGCATTTGCGGCGATCCATCCGGTCTGCAGGGTGTACAGTTCCGGGCGTTGCCAGACGTACTTCTGGCTGTCAGGCACGACCACGAGGGTGAAGCCACCCGGCAGCGGCTCCGGCGGCGCCGCCTGGCTGAAGACACCGGCGCACAGGAGAACCGAAACACGCCACCAGAGCTGATTCGCGAGCCGCATCGCTGCGTCTCCTCAGAGGTTCAGGCTGATCCCGAAATTCGCATTCCACGAATAGATCTCGTGACCGCTGGATCGACGCGTATCCCCGGCGTACGACCGCAGGGGTTGCTCGTCCACATTCAGGAACTCCACGAACACACGGGCCTTCGGATGAATCCGATAGCTCACCTTCACATCAACCGGCCGGCGCCGCGCGATGTAGTTATCCTCCGCCGCGCTCGCGCCCACTGAGTCGAGATAGGCCGTGTTGAACGAGAGCGCGACGCGGGCCTCGAGACCGTGCTTCTCGTAAATCAGCGCGACGTTGCCGATCTCGTCCGACTGCTTGAAGAACGGCAGTTTGTCGTCACGGCCAAACACGCGCACGGACGAGTCGGTGATGGTGTAGTTGAGGTTGACCCCGAACCCGTCGAACGGCGCCGGCAGGAAGTCGAAGAACTGCTGGTAGTTGAACTCCAGGCCGCTGATTTCGCCGCGGTCGGCATTCGCCGGCTGCTCGTAGTCGAGCCTCTGGTACGTACGTCCGTCCACCGTCACGTTGTTCTGGGTGAACTCCTGCGCGTACACCGGGTTGTCGATCCGCTTGTGGAAGACTCCGACCGAGAGGATGCCGGCATTCTTGAGGTAGTATTCAGCTGAAACGTCGAAGTTCATCGACTCGTATGGCTTCAGCTCCGGGTTGCCGGTCGAGAGGCTGCCTTCCCACGTCCCGTCGCCGAGATCCACCTGGTCAAAGGTACGCCGCGGAGCTAGGTCGACGTAATTGGGCCGGCCGAGCGTATTGGTCCAGGCCGCACGGACCACCCAGCGATCATTCAGCCGCCAATTGAGATGCAGGCCCGGCAAGACGTTCGTATAGTCTTTTCCACCCCGGACCCGGTTGACCTGGCCGGTGAAGGTCCCGTCGTCATAGACGAGTTCGTTGGCGCTGAACGTTGTATCCGTCTGCTCAACACGAAGACCGCCCAGTAGAGTCACCTGCGGCGTGAGGTCGACACTCGCCATGACATAACCGGCCAGCACGTCCTCGGAGCCGTCGAAGTCGCTGGCGGAGCTGTCCACCAGCGAGCCGACCGCGTCGTGCGCGAAGCGAGCGGAGTTCGCTGCGAAGAACGACTGCATCGCCGGCAGGTTGATCGTGGGGCCAAAGCGGTACGCCCCCTCGAAGTAGCCCGACGGTTCAGTGCCGGCCAGGTTTCCCTCAGCCAGCGTAAACGCCGGGCCCGCGAGCGTGTAGTTCGTGTTGTTTCGGTCCTGCGTCTTGTCGCGTGACACCCACTTCGCGCCCACCTTCCAATAGCCGGTATAACCCGCGACCACCGTATCGCGCCGCAGGTCCACCTGGCCCGAATAAACGTCTTCCTGCTCCAGGTCAGTCCGGAAGCGCACCCGGCGGAACGGGTATGCCGCCGGGTCATAAAACGCGGCGGACGGCGTGATGATCGGAAACTCGCCGGAAAGATCGTAGGTGTTGGGAAACGCACCGGCGGCGGAACGGAATTCCCAGTCCACGCGGCGTGGCGTGTCGCGTTCTCCTCGGCTCACGCCCGCCTGCCATGTCAGCTGCATTTCGGGACTCAGCTCATGTTCGCCGGTCAACGAAGCCGCATCGATCGTGTGGACCTGCTTGTAGTCACGAAACTCACGCGTGGAGCGGCCTTGGCTATACCGACCGGTCGTGGGCGTCTGATCACTCAGCGTGCCCAGGCCAAAGGTGTATCCAGCCTTCTGACGTCCCTCCTCGTCGGTGAAGACGTTGTGGTTGATCCGGAGCGAAAGTTCATGTCCGGGCCGGGGACGCAGGGACAGCGCAGCATTCACGCCGAGGCGCTCGCGCTCGATGTTGTAGTCGAACGACTCCTGAACCTCGGGGACGAAGTAGCCGTTCCGCTCGCGCCAATTCAGCGCGTCGGAGGTCTGCGAGGAAAAGTCGCGGAACGAGTAACTCGCGCCGATCACCACTCCCCACCGCTGGGCCTCATCGAGGATTCGCCCGTAGCTGAAACTGCCGCCATAGGGCCAGCGACCGCTGAAATCGTTGTATCCACCGGTCAACGTCGCGAGGAAGAAGCCCTCATCACGGTCGTACGGGCTCTGCGTCACGATGTTGATCGAGCCACCGATGGCGTTCGCGTCCATGTCGGGCGTGACCGCCTTGACGACCTCCAGCCGGGAAATCAGGTCCGCCGGCACCGAATCCATCGCCAGGCCACGATTGCCTCCCTCGGATGGCGAACCGACCAGTTGGCCGTTGAGCGTGACGTTGTTCAGCGAGGAATCGATGCCGCGCACCACCACGTACCGACCTTCACTCTGGTCGATCTCGAGCGAGACACCCGGCACACGGCGCAGCGCCTCCGCGGCGTTGCCGTCGGGAAACTTGCCCACGGCATCCGCCGAGACTGTATCCAGAATGTTATTCGCCGCGCGTTTCTGCCGGAGGGCGCGCGCCTGACCTTCGCGAATGCCCTCCACCACAAAGCGACCCAGCGTGACCGTGCCGGAGCCGAGCATGAGGTCCGCGGTCGCCGCCTCATCCTCCCCCACGACGACCGGTTGGGCGACTTCATCCCGCCCGAGGGTTTCCGCGACGAGGGTGTACGATCCGGCGGGGACCTGCACAAAACTGAAGCGACCGTCGGGACCCGTGGTTACGGTACGGTTCAGTTCGGCAATTCTGACGGAGGCATTCGCGAGCGCCGAGCCCGTCTCGGCATCGCGAACCAAACCGGTGATCGAGGCCGCTTGGGCGGCCGAAGCGGACAATCCGAGCGCAGCAAGGCCCGGGACAAACCAGCGTGCGAGCGAACGCATGTCGGAAATCAGTGAGGGGTTGGGGCGGAATTGGGGAACTGACGAGCCGGGAGACGAGTACACTCCTCTTCCCAAGTCAAGCCGTGGCATGGCCGCAATCTTTACTGTGCGTTATCCAGTTACATTCGCGTTACTTCTGTGACTTCAATGCCACAATTGCGTCGTCACAAGCTTCGGCTTTCGCTAAGGAGATCGGTTACAACGGTGTGCCCGTGACTGGCGTCACAGACGAGTGCGGCACTCGAACCCGCAGAACGCCTTCACAGCGGCCGAAGAGTCACTGAAGTGGTGGAGTCGACGGGCACGCCGGTGAGATCGGCCACGCCCAGCATCTGGCCGGCAAACGAAACGACATGCCGATCTGGATACGGCATGGCTTTCACCTCCACCGTCAGTCCCGCGAACGCGCGCCCAATCTGGACCAGGCGCCGTTGGAAGGTGATCATGCCCTTCTCCGACACCACGCGCACCACGGCGTCGGGCGCCGTCATCGGCTCCGGCAATCCGCGTGGGAGTGGCCGCAGGCTCGGCCGGTACAGCGAGATCGGGTTTCGCCGCTCCATCGCGACTTGAAGTCCCGCGAAATTGTGGTGATCGCGTGCTTGCTCCAGCATTGCGCAGGCCTGCTCGCAGGTTAACGCGCTGGCACGCTCCACCAACGGCGCGAGCATGTTTTCCGGCGGACGCCGTTCGATCAGATGCGAGCGGTGCCCCGCATCGATGCCGCCGAAGTCGGCGCCGGACTCGCGTGCCGATCGCGCTTCGACGAACGAGAACTCCACCTGGACGCCGATGCGCATGAGCCAGATCGAGAGTTCGGAATGCAAGCGGCTCGGAGGCTCCGTTCTCCGGTTCGCTTCACGTGGCAGAAGGATGCGCCAAGGCAGATGATGATGCCGTAGCAGCGGCTCGAGCCAGCCACGTAGCGACGATTCGGCTACGTCGGTGTGCAGCGTCGCCTCCAGGATGAAATCTGTGGCTTCGTCCTTCAACCACACCGGCGTCCGGACGACGCCATCGGCGAACACGAGCCGGGGCCCGAGGTGGAGCACCCATCGATAATTCGGCTCCGTGCGCGAGGCTTCGGCCGCTCGTTGCAACTCGGCGCTGCGCGCCCGCCGCAGGATCAGGTCAATCGTGCTGGGCGCCGGACAGGGGCGAACCCGGCGCAGCCGCAGCTCCTCCGCCAGCCGGGCCGAACTCCAGCCGGGGTTCTGCCGACGTAAGGCCAGCACCTGCGCGACCACCTCTGGCGGCGTCTGCCGCGGGCTGTTTTTGGGACGCCGGCTGCGTTCCTGCAGCCCCAGTTCGCCGTCCTCGCGAAAGCGATTGACCCACTTGTAACCCGTTTTCCGACTAATTCCAAAACGCGCGCAGAGCGCCGCGAACGGCTCCAAACGCTTCTCGGCGAGGTGGACAAACTCGCGCCACATGCCGACGATTCATCGCCGGGCGTCCGGTCGGAGTCAACCCGACGCCGTTGCCCCCGGCACCTAGGCGCGTCCCACTGCGAGGGAGTAATCGCCGGACGCTCCGTCGAAAAGGCCTGAGCATTCCACGAGGGAACTATCGGGTGGTTGCTGATTATGCGAGAACACCTCAATGGTTAATGTAGTGGTTTCATGAGGACAACGTCGTCGACCGCCTCGAACGGATTGCTCCACGAACTTGAGAGCGATCCTGCCATATCATTGTCATGCCGGCGCTGTTGGTGCGTGGGGTGGTTGCGCGGCAACGCATGACCGACTGGACGACGACGGAATCCTCCGTTTAGGCGATTCACCCGATCGGGTGATAGCAGCCATTCGCACCCGGCGGTAGCATCCGCCGCATACCTCACCACCCCGCCGCTCTTCGGCTCCACCGCGGCGCGAAGCCGTTATGCGCAAGGCCCAACTCCTGGTCCGACCCTCACCCCGCGCCGCCCCCGCTGACACGGCACGACTCGCTTTCGATCGCCACCACGCCCCTCCGGCACGCACAGCCTACCACGACCGTCCCGCGCTTTCACCGCACCTCCGCGGAAACCATGAACACCAAGCCTACCCCCTGCTCCGCCCTTGGCGCCGCGTTGCCGCCCAAGGCCCTGATCGTCGCCCTCGCCAGTGCGAGTCTGGCCCCCTCACTCCTGGCTCAAGCCACTCCTCGGGAGGACGAGGAAGAGGAGATCGTCGAACTGTCGCCCTTTGAAGTCGTCAATGAACAGGACACCGGTTACGCCGCCACCAGCTCGCTGGCCGGCTCCCGCCTGAATACGCAGCTGCGCGACGTACCCTCGGCGATTCAGGTGGTGACGGCTGAGTTCATTCGCGACACTGGCTCAACCAATCTGCAGGACCTGCTCGTTTTCACGACGGGCACGGAAGTGACCGGCATCGGCGGCAACTACTATGGCGGCAACGCGGACGACAACGGTTACCGCAACCGAATGCTCGCGAATCCGCAAAGCGGCACCCGTGTGCGTGGTCTCAATACAGCTGATCTGACCCGCAACTTTTTCCTCACGAGCATACCGCTGGACGCGTACAACACGTCGCGCGTCGACATCCAGCGCGGGCCGAACTCGATCCTCTTCGGTCTGGGCAGTCCGGCCGGTATCATCAACAACACGCTCAAGGATCCTAACCTGCAGCGCATGGAGGGCGAGGTGCAGTTCCGGTACGGCAGCTACGACTCCTACCGCACGGTGCTCGATGCGAGCGTGCCGCTCATCAAGAACACCCTCGCGCTCCGCGTGATCGGCCTGCACGACCACGAGAAGTTCCGACAGGATTTCACCTTCAACAAGGACCGGCGCATCTATGGCGCCTTGCGCTGGCAGCCGAAACTTGCAGACGGCGTCTTCACGCAGATCGACATCAAGGGCGAGTCCGGCCGCATCAGCGCGAATCGGCCGATCTCCGTGACCGCGGCGGACTTCATCACGAACTGGTTCGGCCCCCTGAACCAGTACCTCATGTATGATCCGTTGACGAGCAACGGCATCCCGCAGGAGCCGGACGGCACGCCCCACCCTGAGCTCTCCCACTACTTCGCCGGCGCACCTGGTCGCGACTGGTGGAACAGCTCGCCTGCCACGATCTATCGTGACCCTTCAACGAATACGATCGGCAACGGAAGCATGGACGCATATCGCCAGCGTGACGGTTCGCCTTGGGGCGGTTTGAGCGGCGTCACCAATCCGAACTGGGACGAAGGCGGCACCGGCCCGTGGAACAAGAACACCGCCGCGTACTTTGCCAACAATCCGCTCATCGCCGACCTGATCGCTGACTTTGAGCAGACCACCGGCCGGCCGTTCAGTGGTTTCGGCCCGGCGCTCTGGCCCGCACAGATGATCCTCGATGGCCCGCTCGCGTTCATTGACCGCACGATGGCCGGCCCGAACAAGGAAGAGTGGAACAACTTCGACAACGTCGACCTGTCGTTCACGCAGACCTACTTCAACAACCGGCTCGGCCTCAACGTGGGCTACTACGAGGAAAGCTACCGGTCCGGCTTCGCCAATGCCATCGCCTCGAACCGTGTCTCGGTCGACGTCAATGCCACGCTGCGCGATGGCTCGGCCAATCCCGACGTGGGCCGCCCTTACATCGTGAGCGCAACTTCGGGCAACATGACCAAGGTCGACCGTGAGTCCTGGCGCGCCACCGCCTACTACAAGTTCGACCTGGCTGATCACCTCGGGCGCGACCGCTTCCTGAGCAAGATCTTCGGCGAACAGACGTTCACCGGCGTCGTTTCCAATCAGCGCTACGAGAACTTCAGCCGCGACTTCAACCTGTATGCCTGGGACGCCGAGAGCTACGGCCTCCCGCTCCTGAACTCGTCCAATCATCAGGCGTGGTGGGGCCTGCACTACATTGGGGACGATCTCCGGTCGGTCCCAAACTTCGCCGCCATCCCAGGCTCGGCAATCCGGGGCGTCACCAGTATCCACACGCCCGGCACATCAAACAACGCGCTGGTCTGGGACAACAACACGACCAGCTGGCACCAGGCGAACGTCAGCCTGCTCAACTGGCACGACGACCTCGACAGCCTGTACACGAACACGGCCCAGGGGTTCGACGAGACGGACTCGACGGCCTTTGTGTGGCAGGGCAAGTTGTTCAACGGAGCGGTGCTGCCGCTGTTCGGCTGGCGCAAAGACAAGTACGAGCGCTGGGACAAGCCCGCCGTGCTCGTCCGCGACCGCTACAACACGCCGCTGCCATACAGTCCGGACTGGAACTACTCGAATGTCACTCCACTGCTGGCCGATGAACAGCGCCGCAGCTGGGGTGTCGTGCTCCACACCGCGCCCATCCTCGAGATGTTCGGCTACAGCCTGCCGAAGGGGATTGAGCTCAGCCTCACCTACAACGATTCGAACAGCTTCCGCCCGTCGGAAGTGGGACGCGACATCTACGGCGAGCAGATCGCCGCGCCGTCCGGCGAGACGAAGGACTACGGTGTGCTCATCACCGCGTTGGACAACAAGATGTCGCTGCGCGTGAACTGGTTTGAAACCGCGCAGAAGAACACGACCTTGCCCAACGGCCCGTCCTTCTACTGGGCCAAGGCCGGCATCGCGCGCACCATGAACACCCTGGCGCAGGAAACCTGGGGCTCGTGGAGCCCGGACGGCAGCCAGACTGCGCCCGAGTGGCTGGTCAACCAATGGTTCTTCGGCGACTCGTACGATAGCGGCGTCGCCAACCAGCCACTACCGGCTGACTGGCGCGGGCAGCTGAGCACACTCGTTAACCAGCCGCTGCGCATCCGCAGTGCCGCCGTGCCCGGCTCCGGCAACTACGTGGCCCAGGGAGACATCAATCCCGACACCAGCCTGCCCTACCTCGCGCCGCCTCTCACCACCGACGAAGTCGACTACCGCCGCGCCTGGTTCGCCGCCCGCACCGACGCCGAATGGTTCCGGCCGCTCGAGAGCAACTGGGTGGTGGCCGAACAATTCGAGAAGATCTCCGGTGACGACTATCGGATCTGGGGCGAAAACCCGCCCGCCGGCCAGAAGTTGACGAACGACCTCGTTTCCGAAGGCGTCGAGATCGAGCTGACCGCCAACCCGACGCCGAACTGGCGCCTCACGCTCAATGCCGCCAAGATCAAAGCGGAACGCAGCAACATCCTGCCGGACTGGGCTGCGTTCATCGCCAACAACCGCGAGCTTTGGTTCGATGGATACGACAACAACCCGGGCGGTCCCAGCCAGCTGAACTACTGGACGATCGATGGCTTCGCCGCCCTCCGCCACTGGGGCGGCACAACGAGCTACTCGTCGGCAGCGGACACCTTCGGCGGCCGAATGATGCAGGACGTTTACGGTCCCTACGTGAATGCGATCTCCGGGGAAGGCGTCGCCGTCAGCGAGCTGCGCAAGTGGCGCGTCAACTTCGTGACCAACTACACGTTCGACTCGGGCGCGCTGCGCAATGTCAACGTCGGCGGCGCGGTCCGCTGGCAGGACAAGACCGCGATCGGATACCTGCCGCAGTACAATCCCGACGCGAACATCTGGGTCACGAATGTGAGCCGCCCCTTTTACGGCCCCAGTGAAACGAACTACGACCTCTGGGTTGGTTACCGGCGTCGGCTCAGCGAAAAAGTCATCTGGGAGATCCAGCTGAACGTGCGCGATTTGTTCGCCGACGACGATCTCATCCCGATCCAGGCGAATCCCGACGGCACCATTGCGCAGGCCCGCATCCCGGCTGAAACGACTTGGATGCTGACCAACACGTTCCGCTTCTAGCGTGCATCATTGGCCAGATGCGTATACAGGTGTATCCGGCCTCTAGCTACATTCTTCACCCTCCGACGCCAGCGCAGGGGCTATCCGACCCCGCAAACCGGCGCAGGCATCCCCTCAGCAAGTTCGGATGGACTCACTGAAACGCGCAACTCCGGCAGTGAGGCTCCCCAGACATATCACGTTTGCGGTGACTTCGGCGTAGCTCTTGCAATCTCGGGTGCATCCATATCTCTTGGATGGAGCTCTCCCGAGCATCTGCCATCCACTCGGTATTATAGCCGCATTGCGGAACACGACCATCCCACCTGATGTAGAGCTCGCGTCGAATATCTCGACATCTTCCCCGGCGCGAGGAAGCGCCCGCCGGACGAAGAGGCATAAGGAAATTGAACTTTACGGTGTCAGCTCGCTCCATCCACTCACGCTTAAAGCGAGCTAACTGCTCGTTGCTTTCGCTCGGCATGATAACGTGCCGGATCTCGACCGGGAAACGTGCATTCGCGTCACGCTTTGCCCTGTGAAACTCAGAAACCGATTCTACAGTCTGAGCAAAGCTGCCCCCGACCCGTAGACGCTCAAAGGAGCTCTCATCCACCCCGTCAACTGACACCACAAGGGTGTGCAGATTCCAACTCAAGATTCGTTCGGCCGGGTAGAGCCTCAAGAGTGTGCCATTGGTGTACAGAATCACTCTGATTCCCAACTCGGCCAAGAGCTCCATCTGCTTCTCAAAATGGGGATGCGTGGAAGGCTCGCCGAGCCCACCGAGCTTCACAATCGTCCTCGGCCATTGACTGATCTCGACCGCGAGCTTGCGGAATAGATCGAAGCCCATCGCCCCTATCGCCCGCGTCATCACTGATCGGCGGCAGTGAGGGCATGAAAAGTTACAGGAGTTTGTGGGTTCTAATGTAACTCGGTTTGGAAACCGAGACAGCGGGAAGAGGTACGGTACCTTGAAATAAAGCCACTGATAGGCTGTTGAGAGAGATCTGACTTCAGTTCGTACTTCGCGGAAATAGTGGGGTATAGACAGTAGGACCTGCCGGGTGCGTCGGTGCATAGCTAGATGAAAGAGCGCTGGAGAAGCCCGGTTTCCTGACGCTACAGCCCACTGTGTCAAGTACGTCGCGGGCGCCAAATTTCGCTTGCCTAAAACGCCGGGCTGCGCCGTTGCCAAGGCGCGGCCCGGCCGCATCGTCTTGCGGGCTACCCCGCGAGATGAGTCTTCCCGCATTGTTACCCGCTCGGCTGCTGGTTCGCCTGCTCGCACTGCCGTGCGCCCTCGCGCTTTCTGCGGGGATTTCGTTCGGCGAACCATCCGCGCCCGTCCCGCTAACCTCGGCCGCGCAGGTCCGTGCGTTGACCGAGGCGGAAGCACGCGGCGCTCTCCCCGTAAAGCTCACGGGCATCGTGATCGGCGCCGCGGATCCACAGGGTATCGCCTTCGTCATCCACGACGGCACCGAGGGGATCTACGTGCAGGGACCGGCGGAGAGCGTCGCTCAACTTCAACGCGGCGACCGGCTGGAGATCGAAGGCGTCACGGACCCGGGCGGGTTCGCCCCGTACGTCGTCGCAAACCATCTGACTTGTATTGGCCGCGGCACTCTCCCGGAACCGGTTCGCGTCACGGTCGACGAACTCAATGCCGGCCGGCTGGACGCCAGCTGGGTCGAATTCACCGGCATCGTGCGCAGCGTCGAACCGAAGGCTCCGACCGATCTCGCTCCACCTCCGCCCGGCACACGCTACGCCCCCCCGACCGGAATGGCCGCCGTTCCTACCTCGCCCAAAGTGAAAATGAAGGTGGCGGCGGGCAGCGCCCGGGTCGTGGTCGAGGTCAATGGCGACGTCGATCCCGACGCGTTGGTGGACGCCGAGGTGCGCATCCGCGGCCTTTGCTTCAACCTGCACAATCGCAGTCGCCAATTTGTGCGGCCCTTTGTCCAGGTCCCTGCCGGGGTGGAGGTGGAGTCGCTTCGCCCCCCACCCGCTCCGGCGGTCGGCGGTCGTCCGCGCCCGATCTCCACGCTGTTGCAGTTCGAGCAACTCTCCGGCCATCACGGCCATCGCGTGCACGTGCGGGGCCGGGTCATCCACCATCGCTCGGGATCCGGCTTGTGGATACGCGACCATGAACACAGCCTCCGCGTGGAAACCGGCGGAAACGACGCCCGGGCTTTGCAGCCCGGTGATGAAGTGGACGTTTTTGGTTTCCCGGCCCGGGGTGAATACAGCGCCGTGCTCGAGGATGCCAGTGTTCGCAAGCTGGGCTCCCGCGAACCGCCGGCGCCGCACGTTCTGGTGGATCTCGACGAGGCTTTGGCAAATGACGCCGATCTTGTCCAACTGGACGCACGACTGACCGATGTGCGCCGTTTCCCCGACGTGGTTGTGCTTTCGCTCGACTGGCGGGATCGGCCGGTGCGTGCGCAGATGCACTTGCCTGAATCAGCTGCCGAACCGCGCGACTGGCTGCCCGGCAGCTTCGTCCGAGTCACTGCCGTCTGCTCGGTGGTCGCCGACGATGCCGGTCCGCTCGGCGGGTTGTGGGAACCCCGGGGATTCCAGCTGCTCTTGCGCCAGCCCGACGACCTGCTCGTGCTTCAGCGACCGCCGTGGTGGAATGCCGAACGCGTGGTCTGGGTGCTGGCCGGTTTTCTGGCGTGCGCCGTCGGCGTCGTTGCGATGGTGATGCTCGCCTCACGTCGACGGCTGAAAGAACAGGAGCATCGGCGCGCGATGGCTGAAGCCGAATTCACCGCGATCCTCAGCGAGCGCAACCGGGTCGCCCGCGAGATTCACGACACGCTCTCCCAGAGCCTCGGCGCGATCTCGGTCCAACTCGAGTTGGCTCGCGTTCACGCCAACGAAATCAGCCCTCCCGCTCGCACCCATCTCGGCGCCGCCCTCAAGCTGACGCGCGGAGCCCTGGCCGAGGCCCGCGAATCGATCTGGAACATGCGTTCCCAGGTTCTCGAAAAGGGCGATCTTGGAGAGGCGCTCCAGGGTATCCTGAAACAGATTACCGATGGCACGGAGGTGCGTGCCCAAATGGTCGTGGAAGGCGCCCGACGGCGACTCCCCCCAGTGGTGGAGAACAACCTCCTGCGGATCGGACAGGAAGCCATCACCAACGCCAGCAGGCACGCCTCACCCACTCGTATTGATGTGACGCTGACATTTGAGCGTCGCCGCGTGCACTTGATCGTTCAGGACGACGGAGCCGGTTTCACCCCAGAAGAGCAGCCCACCGCGGGGCGCCGGAGCTTTGGACTGGTGGGAATGAAAGAGCGGGCGGAGCTGTTGGGTGGATCGGTCGAAATCCAGAGTTCTCCCGGGCAGGGCACGCGGATTGCCGTCACGGTGGCCGTCTGAAACGGCCGGTTTTCCCCCGAACGGGTGAGAGTCACCGGCGGTGCGCCCGTGCTACAGTGCGCGCACGCCGCCGACCTCCGGGCTTGAGCGGCGTGCCTCCGCCTTCACGATGAGTTCCGACCCCGACTTCACCGCACCCCGTATGGCAGAGCCGGCCCCCGGAAGCATTATCCGTATCCTCGTCGTTGACGATCACCCGCCCATGCGGATGGGCCTCGTTGCGCTGATCAAGAGTCAGCCGGGCATGGACGTCATCGCCGAGGCATCGGACGGCGAAGAAGCCATCGAGGTTTACGACGACGTCCGCCCGGATGTCGTGCTCATGGACCTACGCATGCCCGGCATGGGTGGTGTCGAAGCGATCCTGGCGATCCGCAAACAGCACCCCGACGCCCGGGTGATTGTGCTTTCGACCTACGATCTCGACGAGGACATCCACCGGGCGATCCAGTCGGGCGCACAATCGTATCTGCTCAAGGACATGCCAAGCGAGGAGATCGCGAGCACGATCCGCGCGGTGCATACAGGAGACGCGCTTCTGCCGCGACAGGTGGCGGAACGCCTGACAGAGCGCGCGCAGCGCGAGCAACTCACCGAACGTGAGCGCGACGTGCTGGAGGCTTTGATCAAGGGCCGCAGCAACAAGGAGATCGCCTCCAGCCTCTGCATTTCCGAGGACACCGTGAAGTCACACCTCAAGACGCTTTTTGCCAAACTGCGCGTCCGCGATCGGACCGGTGCAGCGGTTGAAGCGATCCGACACGGGATCGTACACCTCAAGTAAGCCATCCCCGCGCTCTGCTCTCGGCGACATCACCCGATCGGGGGATGTCAGTTCGAACAAGGCTCGGTTACAGTGACGCGCCCCACCCTTCCGGGAACCCGGACGTTCCGAGAAGCCGTCGCGAAACCCCATCGATGTTTGATCCCGTGAAACTGTCTACGCTCCTCTCCCGCCCGCGGCGCTTGGTGGCTTTGTGTTGCGCTTTCTTGCTCGGGGATCCGGCGTCCGCTCGAGCGCTATCCAGTTCCCCTGCCGAAACACCACGGTTCGAAATCGGCGCGGAAACATTCCTGCTCGACGGACGTCCTTTTCAAATCCGTTGCGGTGAACTGCACGCCGCGCGTGTGCCGCGGGAGTATTGGGCTCACCGGCTGCGGATGTTGAAAGCGATGGGGCTGAACACGGTTTGCGCGTATCTTTTTTGGAATATGCACGAGCCGCGTCCGGGTGAGTTTCACTGGTCGGGGCAGGCCGACATTGCGGAGTTCTGCCGAGCCGCGCAGGCGGAAAGTTTGTGGGTCATCCTGCGTCCGGGGCCTTACGCCTGTGCCGAATGGGAAATGGGCGGCTTTCCTTGGTGGCTGTTGAAGCACGACGACATTCAGCTGCGGTCGCGCGATCCTCGCTATCTCGAGCCGGCCAAGCGCTACCTGCGTGAGGTGGGACGCGTGCTCGGTCCACTTCAGGTCACCCAAGGCGGCCCCATCCTCATGGTGCAGGTGGAAAATGAATACGGGTTCTATGGCCAGGACGCCGAGTACATGGGCGAGTTGCGCTCGGCGCTGCTGGAGGCGGGATTCGACGTGCCGCTCTTCGCGTGCAACCCGAAGCAGCACCTGAAGGATGGCTATCGATCGGACCTTTTCCCGGTCGTGAACTTCGGCACCGATCCACAAGGTGCCTTTGCCGCCCTCCGCGAAATCCTGCCCAGCGGACCTCTGATGTGCGGCGAATTCTACCCGGGATGGTTCGATACTTGGGGCGCATCTCATCACACGGGAAACACCGACCGCTATCTGGCCGATCTCGAAGCGATGCTGGAGCTCGGCGCGTCATTCAGCATCTACATGGCCCACGGCGGCACGACGTTCGGCTTTCACACGGGCGCCGATCGTCCCTTCAAACCGGATACATCCTCCTACGACTACGACGCGCCCATCAGCGAAGCCGGATGGATCACGCCGAAGTTTGAACGGTCGCGCGAACTCCTGGCCCGCTACCTCCTCCCCGGTGAAACGCTGCCCGAACCGCCCGCGCGCAATCCGGTGATCCAGATTGCTCCGGTGATCGCCAGTGGCGTCGCTCCCCTCTTCGCCAATTTGTCCGAGCCCCTTGCCGAAGACCGTCCGCGCAACATGGAACACTACGATCAGGCTTATGGCGCGATCGTCTACCGCACAGAGCTGCCGGCCGGGCCCGCGGCGGTCTTGGAGGCGAATGCGGTTCACGACGTCGGCCAGGTCTTTCTCGACGGCACTCGCATTGGGTTCACGGATCGCCGATCCCGTCAGTACCGGGTCGATCTGCCGGCGCGGTCGCGTCCGATGACGCTGGACATTTTGGTTGAAGCGATGGGGCGGGTGAACTTCGGCACCGAGGTACACGATCGCAAGGGTATCCACGGCCCGGTGACATTCACGCCAGCCGGTGCAGCATCGCGCGAACTGGGCGATTGGTCTGTGTTTCGGCTGCCGCTGGATGCACCGATGCTCGCCGGTTTGCAGTACGAGACGCCCAGCGACCCGGCGACGTCTGGCCCCGCGTTCTGGCGGGCGACGGTGACGATTGAAGAACCCGGCGACTGTTTCCTCGACATGCGGCCGTGGGGGAAAGGGTTCGTCTGGGTGAATGGCCACAATCTCGGCCGCTATTGGAACATCGGGCCCCAGCAGACCATGTATGTGCCGGGGCCTTGGCTGAGGCCGGGCGCGAATGAAATTGTCATTCTCGATCTGCTTGGCCCCGAAGAGCCGGTGATCGCTGCGCTCGATGAGCCGATCCTCGATCAGCTGCGCCCCCAGCTCGACTTTGAGCGTGCAAAACGTCGCGAGGTCACGCTGCGCGCCGACTTTGGAGAACCGACGTTCGCCGGCAGTTTCGCCCCCGGCACCGCTCTCCAAAGCGTGCGCTTCCGCGCGCCTGTGACCGGCCGGTATTTCTGCCTCGAGGCGCTCGACGCCCACGATGGGCAGCCGTTTGCGGCCATCGCGGAGCTGACGCTGCTCGACGCTGCCGGCGAGCCGCTGAACACCGATGGCTGGACCATCGCCTACGTTGACAGCGAGGAGCGGGAGCGGGAGGACGGTTTGGCCGAAAACGCGATCGACGGGCAGACGGCAAACTTCTGGCACACCGAGTGGGGAGCGAACCAGCCGGGCTTTCCGCATCGTCTCATCCTGGATTTGGGTCAGGCGCGTACAGTCGGCGGATTTCGTTACGTTCCGCGGCAGGGCGGCACCGACATGCCAGGCCGGATCAAGGACTACCGCGTGTTCGTGCACGACCAACTCGTCCAGCCATAGCACCGTCTCGCCCAGGTGGGCGGCCATGGCGAACCGAAGGAAACCTCAGGTCACTTCCAGGAGCGGACGGTGAGCACTCAACGAGCCCGGCAGCGGCACCACACAAGGTTGTTCGAGGCCGCCCGAGCTGGCCGAGACTCGCTGCAGCTGACCCGCCTCCAGATCGATCACAATGTGGTTGGGGAATTCCGCCTCCGGCTCGCAGCCCGGATTCAGGTACAACGTGTCCTCGTAAACGTGAATCCAGTTACATGGGGCATGCAGGTGGCCGCACAACAAGAGACGCGGATGGTATTTACGAACTGAGTACAAGAGAAACGGATCGCCATCGTCCGTGCCCCAAGGATGCCGGCTCACGGCGGGGCCCGCAGGGCCTCGGTGAACCACCCAAATGTCCGCTGGCTCACCTCGTGTCACCCCGCCGGGCGGCAAAGGCAGGATGTCGAGACCGTGGTGTTCGCGTCGCTCGCCATCGGCCCAGACGTGCGGGCCGGCCAGTTCCTGGAGCCACTCCGCTGGCCGCCAGACATAACTGTTCGAATCGCGAACCAGATCGTGCAGCCCACTCGCGATGCAGACGGGAGCCGGATGTTGCTGTGCCCATCCGGTCACCCAGGCCGCTTGGTGTGCGTGAGGGAGTTCCTTCTCTCGATCCAACAGATCACCGGCAATTACGAGCAGATCGTGCGGAGGTGCAGAGTGGCTGAGCCAGTCAAACCACGGCTGGTGGAAATGGAGGTTTGCAACGTGGAGAATGATCATGGGGAACGAAGAAAACAGGTCACCGTGGCCAGTCCGGAACCGGCAGGGGGAATATCAGCGCGCGACCAAGCCATGCCTGGTCGCAAAAAGGGTCGAACACGACCCGCGATCAGCGTACAGCACTCGGAGGTGCTCAGATCACCCGGTCACCCTAGCCGTCGCTCCACCGCCGGAAGACGTGGAGGTTCAGGCCTCGTGACCGGGCACGCCACTGTAGATGGCCTGCCAAGCCTCCGAGCCAAGTCGGTACCAAGTTTTCGCCAGGGTAGACATCGTGAGGGGCGCGGCTGCACCGGAGGGTGGGCCACAATGGCCGTCTTGTCAAACGACGCCCCCGAAAGCTCAGCGAGCAGTGCCCCACGCCACGACGGCATATCCATTCTCTCGGTACACTCCGCCGGGACAGCCTCTTGGAGGCGCTCGCCGGCTAGCACGATCAACGTGCGTTGCTGCCCTCACGAGTGTCCGGACAGCGGTTGACAATTCCGCGAATCTGCCCATCGGGTCGATGCATGAGCCGCCCTCTCCAGATTTCACTGAAGAACCAGCGCGGCTGCTGGCCTCTGCCTGGAACGATGCAGATCTTCCATGGCGGTGCCCGGTGCGCCCGCTGATCGGCCCCTGAAGCTCGGCTGGATCAGAACGCACCGGGAGCGCTGAAGCGCGTGCGAAATCGCACGCCATGACCAACGCCCTCCGCACTGCGCGTGCGCTGGCGTGCCCCGATACGGCGTCCGAGCAGACGCCGTCGGCTTTCGATTCTCCCTACCCCGTGTTCCTGCCGTCCCATGAAGCTCTTCCCTTTTCCCTCCACGCACCTGCTCACCAACGACCAAGCCGAGGTCATCGTTCGCCACCCTCCCCTTCCCTCCGCCGCCTTGCGCTACACGCATTTCGGATTTCGCGGCCTTTTTGGCGGCATCTGGCGGCTCGGCCGTACGTTCTATGACGAGGAGCTTGGACTCTGTTTTGGCCCCGAAGTCTTCTACCATGTCGGCAGCAGCGATGCCGAAGCCATGGACGCGTACGAAATGAATCGGGAGACGCGCCACGCGGTGGAACGCCAGGTGGTGGAGGCCGCCTTCCAGTTTGCCAGGTCTCGCGTGGCGAGCTTCGGCGGCGAGGCGCGTCTGCATCTCGCCGGGCCAACGAGTGACCGCCACATTCTGCTGCTGCTTTCACCCATCGATGCGGTGATGAGTCGGTTCACGCCATCCGAGTGGTTCGCGTTCTGGAAGGGCGCCGATGTGGCCTTTCTCCGCCGAGGAGAGGACAACGCGGAGCCACTGACCACCGCGGCTGCAACTCCTGAACCGGAACTCGCCTCATCGTGATGCGTGAAGAGGACAACCGTCGCCTCGGTCGGGCGCACCTTTGGCTTTCCGCAACGACACTTCACGTCGGCTTCCGCGACATGGTCGCGCAAAGCGCAGCGTTCTCAGCGCTTGACGCATTTTGGGCAGAAGGTGGCCGTTCCTTCCAACTCGATTTGTGCCGGGAAGCCGGAACCGGTGTTTTCAACGTCCGCAACGCGGGCGTGTTGACGTCGTGGATGCAGGCACGCCGCCTCGCCCGCGAAAAAGCGGTGGTCGCGTTGCGCCTCACCCCGCGCTCCCCGTCTTCGGGTGGATGCGTCACGTTCCTCAACCAGCTTCGTACGCAAGTGGAACACGCATGCAGCCAGCTCAGCACCGACTACCTCGACTTGCTCGTCTGCCGCTGGACCACACCGCACCTCGCGGTGAATGACCTGGCGGAGGCGATCGACCTACTCACGC
>JAEWIY010000157.1 GCA_023386835.1 Verrucomicrobiota bacterium | reverse complement strand
CCCTGCCAGGATGAATCAAGCCGCCAGCACCTTGCGCAGGGCGGCGTGCACTTGCGCCATTTCCTCGGGTGAGCCGATGGAGATCCGGCACCAGTCGAGCATCGGCGGAAACTCGCGCCCGACCATTACCCGCTCCGCCAGCATGCGCTCCTGGAACATTTTGATCGGCATGCCGGTTTGGAAGAAGACGAAATTGCCCTGCGGCTGCGCGCACTTCCGGCCGAGGCTGTCGAGCACGGCGCACAACGCATCGCGCTGTTCCTTGATCTTCTGCCGCGTGTCGTCGACATATGCGACGTCCTCGAGGCTCGCGATCGCCGCGGTCACCGCGAGCTTGTTCAGGCTGCCGGTCGAAAAGCTGCGGACAGTTTCGACCATCGACTCCGGCAAGAGCCCGTAACCAATGCGCTGACCGGCCAGGCCGTAGATCTTCGAGAACGTCCGGGCGACGATGACGTTCGCACCCGTCGCGACGACCGGAGCCATCGTATTGGCCTCGAAGTTGTCGGAACATTCCAGATACGCCTCATCCACAAAGACGAGGCAGCGTTTCGACATCTCCTCCACAAACGGCTTCAGCTTCGCGGGATCGACCACCGTGCCGGTGGGATTGTTGGGATTGCACAGGTACACGCAGGTGGTGCGGTCGGTCACCTTGGCTGCCATCGCGTCGAGGTCGTGCACCAGCTCCTTCGTCAGCGGCACGTTGACGATCTTCGCACCGGCACGCTCCGCCGTGCGCGTCATCTGCGTATACCCGGGAGTGACCGTGACGATCTCCCCACCCTTGGCCCCGAGCCACAGGCCGACGGTCTGCAGGATCTCACCGGATCCGACGCCAAGGACGATCTGCTCCGGCTTTACGCCCTCCTTGGCCACAATCAGTTCCGTCAAACGCTCGACCTCGGGCCGCGTGGCATAACGGAAAGTCTGCTCGAGGTTCTCCATCATCGCCATAACGGCCATCTGCGACGGTCCATAGGGATTCTCATTGCCGTTCACGCGCGCGATCTCGGTCGACCGGGAGGATCGACTCACTTCGTGCTGCGCCCGCAACCGGGTCTTGGAAGCGAGGGCGAGACCGAGCATCGCCGACCCGCTCAATTGCAGCCACCGACGACGGTTGAGAGGAGAGGAAGTGACCATGAGAGAAAGGACTCGAAGGTTAGGTAGGCAGTGAGCAGCTCGATCGAGCACATGACGTGCCGCGGTGGATACGCGGCGGCTCGTGATTGATGAAAAGGTTTTGTTGACGAACTGCGTCCAGCGGCGCGCTGAGCGCGCCATGGCATTCATCCTGCATTCGGAGATGCCGCCCACGCCGACGTGGCTGCGGGCGCTTCGCGATGACTCGACGTGACTTTCTCCAGCGCGCCGGCCGCTTTGGCAGCGCAACGTTCGTTTCCATGACCGCACTCGGTCTGCTCAGCCGCTCCACCGGCCGCGGAGCTGAGCTCCAGGGTCTGCCGAGTGTGCAAGGTAAACCAGGAACACGCATTCTGATCATCGGCGCCGGCATCGCCGGGCTGACCGCTGCCTATGAGCTGCGCAAATTGGGTTTCACCTGCACGCTGCTCGAGGCCTCGCACCGCGTCGGCGGGCGCAGCTTGACGATTCGCCGCGGCGATACACTGACGGACACGCTCGGCCACACGCAGACGTGTGAGTTCGACGAAGGTCAGTACTTCAACGCCGGTCCCGCCCGCTTCGCCCCATGGCAGGTGACGATGGACTACTGTCGTGAGCTCGGCGTCCCTGTGGAGCCATTCATTGGAACGAACGACAGCGCCTTCTATTACAATGTGGATGTGCCCGGCACCCTCAACGGCCGGCGCGTGCGCCAGCGCGCGGCGAAAGCCGACCTGCGCGGTCATACAGCCGAATTGCTCGCGAAAGCGGTGGATCAGGAGCGGCTGGACCAGCCCTTCTCGACCGAGGACAAGGAGCGCTTGCTCGACTTCCTCCACCGCGAAGGCGATCTGCAGCCGGGTTCGCACCGATACGAAGGGTCAACCCGGGCCGGTTTTCAAACGTGGCCCGCCGTCACGACGCGCGGAGAACGTGATCCGGCGGCGGAGATGCTGGACCTGCTGCAGGCCAACTTCTCCGTCCACCTGCATCGAAACAATGAATACGAGTACCAGCCGATGCTGTTCCAGCCCGTGGGCGGCATGGATCGGCTGGCCCTGGCCTTGTACGACCGTGTGAAGGAAGTGGTGCGACTCGGCTGCGAAGTGCGGGAAGTCCGCAAGACCCCTCAGGGGGCGCGGGTCGTGTATTCAGAAAATGGCGAGACACACGAGGAGACTGCCGACGCCGCCATCGTGGCCGTGCCGCCCACGATCCTGCGGAAGATTCCCAACGACTTCGCCGGCATGGTCCGCAATACGATCAATGTCATCCCGTTTCAGAACAGCGCCCGCATCGGCCTGCAGTTCAAACGGCGCTTCTGGGAGGAGGATGACCAGGTTTACGGTGGCATCACCTGGACCAACCAGCCGATCAACGAGATCTATTATCCGTCGCACGACTTCTTCGCCCGGAAGGGAGTGCTCATCGGTTACTACATGTTTGGTCCGGCAAGTGACCAGGTGACAGCGATCCCCCCGGCCGATCGGACGGAGTTCGCGCTCGCGCAGGGCGAGAAGATCCACCCGCAGTACCGCGCGGAGTTCGAAAACGCGTTCTCGGTCAACTGGAACACGGTGCCGCACATCCAGGGCTGCCTCTCGCACTTCCCCGAGAAGCTCGTGCGCACCTTGTATCCGTTGCTGATCAAGCCGGACGGGCCGCTCTACCTGGCGGGCGACTGGGCGACTCACCTCGGCGGCTGGCAGGCCGGCGCGTTTGAATCGGCGCGGCACGTCACCCGGCAGCTGCACGAACGTGTTTTGGCTTCATGAAGTTCCTTCGTCACTGCCGGCTGCTTCTTCTGCTCACGCCGCTCACTTTCTCCTGGCTGGTTGCCGATTCGACACCACCGCCGGAGGCGGACGAACGCGATCAATTCCTCGCGCAGGCCACGCAGGACGCAGCCATCGTCCAACTCGGCCGCGAGACGTACGGGAGCCTGTGCCAGGCCTGCCACGGTGACTCGAGCGCGCAGGCCGAGGCGGCGAGCAACCTCTTTGATGGCAAGTGGCACCACGGGAGCCGTCCCAAGGAAATTGAGCAAACCATCCGTCGCGGCGTGGACGAAAAGGGCATGCCCGGCTGGGGCGAGGTGCTCTCGGGCGACGACATCACGGCGCTCACGGTTTACCTGCTGAGCGCCCAGAAACCGCCACGCTGAACTGCGACCGGCGGCGCCACTTCCCTCTCCTTCTCATGCGCAAGGTTCTTCGTCTTCTGCCCTGGTTCTTCGGGATCGCCGCGACGCTCCAGGCCGGGCGTCCGCTCGATGCCCGCAATTACGACGCGTACCTGGACCAGGTTCTTTTCGACGAGGCGTTCTTCCCGGTCAGCGCCGTCTGGGGCGTGATTGCCGCCGCGCTCGTCTTCGTCATGCACCTCGGCTTCGCCACTCTGGAAGCTGGCCTCGTGCGCGCGAAGCACACCGTCACTTCACTCTACCGCAATGTCTTCGTGATCTGCCTCGGGCTGATGGTGTACGCGGCCTTCGGCTTCCACACGATGTTCCCCGGCGAGTTCGGCGGCTGGTTCCACCCGGGCGGCTGGTTCGGCGTGTCTCCAAAGGAGTACTACGACCTGATGACCCCGCGCTACGATCCGTTTCCCTGGTGGGTCGATTTCCTCTTTCAAGCCATGATCGCGGCAAAGGCCGCGGCCATCGTCTCGGGCGCGGTGGCCGAACGGCACCGGCTGCTGCCCTTCCTCATTTACGCCCTGCTGCTCACCGCACTCGCGTATCCAGTGGCTGGAGCGTGGTCCTGGGGCAAGGGCTGGCTGTACCGCCAGGGATTTGTCGATTTCGCAGGAGCATCGGTGGTGCACGTTTTCGGAGGCTGCGCCGCGCTGGCCGCCGTGCTGCTGCTCGGCCCACGCCACGGACGTTACGATGGTGGCGGGCGGCCCGTGCCAATCCCGGGCCACTCGCTGCCGCTGGCCACGATCGGGCTGTTTATGCTCTGGCTGGGCTGGTTTGGCTTCAACGGCGGATCCTTGCGCAACGCGCATCCGGAGCTGCTCGGTCTTGTCGTGACCAATACCGCGATCGGAGGCGCCTGTGGCGGATTGGGCGCGATGCTCGCCACGGCGGCGCTCTTTCGGAAACCGGATCTCACCATGGCCATCAACGGTGTGCTGACCGGGCTTGTCTCCGTGACCGGCGCCGCCGACCTGCTCTTGCCCCACCACGCGGTCCTTGCGGGTGCGATCGCTGGGCTGCTGGTGGTCGCCGGCGTGCTCCTGCTCGATCGCTGCCAAATCGACGATCCGGTCGGCGCCATTCCCGTGCACGGCCTGGGCGGCTTGTGGGGCACGCTCGTGCCGGCCCTGCTCGCCGGCGCCAGCTGGCAATGGCAACTGCTGGGCGCGCTCACCTATGGACTCACGGCTTTCCTCTTCACGCTGATCGTGCTGGGCCTGCTGAAACTCCTTCTCGGGCTGCGCCTCTCCGCCGAGGCGGAACGGACCGGTGGAGACCTGACCGAGCACGGTCAGGCGGCCTACGCCGCGGAACAGCCGCTCACCACGATCTAGCGTGACCTCTCCTTCTATGCGGAAACGCCGCCTCCTCCTTGCCGCGGGCAGCCTCACAGCCGCCGTGGCAGCCGGCTTGCTCTTCGCCTCGGCCACTCGCCCGAACGCCGCGCTGACCACGCGAGGCAACGACCACCAGCTGTTTGCCGAGTCGGTCACGGTCGCTGCCGGCACCGGACTCTTCTTCACCTGGGGCGTGACACCGAGTCCACGCGTTAAGGCCATCGCGCGCGGACAGACCGGCGCCGGTGAACGTTACGGCGACACCTACGCGCAAACACGCGCGCTGATGACCCAGCTGACCGACGACCTGCGCGAGCTTGGACTGACGCTGCGCGACGTCATCGCCGTGCGCGCGAACCTGGTCGCGGAGCCTGAACTCGATCTGGACGGCTGGAACCGGGCGTTTGCGGAGTTCTTCGGCAATCTCACCAATCCCCACAAACCCGCGCGCACCACCATCGGCATCTCGCGTCTCTTCCACCCCGACTATCGTGCCGAGGTGGAATTCGTCGTGGCCATTCCGGCGGATCGCGGCCCGTTTGCCGAAGGGTCTCGCTTCCAACGCATGCACGACCGTCTCCACCGCGTGGAGACAAACCCGCGGGTCCGCTCCTACGGTCGGCCGAGCTGGCCCCTCTCCACCGGCAAGGCGATCGCGCCCGGCACCGCGCTCTATTTTCAATCCGCGCAGTTCCCGGATCCGGTCATGCCGCGCATGGCGCAGATGCCCCTCAACATGCGCATGTTCAAGGGTGACCTCGCCGCACAGGCCGAGCAGGTGTTCAACAAACACGCCGCGGCCCTGAAGGACGCGGGGCTGACTCCGGCTGAAGCGATCTTCTCACGTAACATCCTCTACCCCGATCCGAAGCAGGGTGGATTTCTCGACTTCGCCGCCTTCAACGGTGTGTATCAGAAACACTACGACAACGACGAGAACCCGAACCGGCTCGCCCGCACGATCATGTCGGCACCAGGCTACGCGCGGCAGGGGCAGCTGTTGACCGTTGAAACCTATGCTGCCTACCCGGGCGACGAAACCGCGCGTTTTCGCTCGGCAGAACAGACAGTCCCGTTGGTCGCTTACGGCCTGCAGGAGGGCGCCGACCAGGCGTCCGGCGTCGCCGTCTCACCGGAGGCCGCCCTCACCTTCCTCAGCGGAATCATCGCCCCGACCCGTGGAACGATGAAGGCCGAAGCCGAGGCGGTTTTTGGTCTGGCGAAAGAACGCCTCGCGGCCGTCGGCGCCACTTTCGACCACGTCGTGCAAATGCGGGCTTACCTGGCCGTGGGCAACAAGCCGACGGATGTGGCCGAGTTTCAGAAGGTTTACGCGGCGACATTCACCGGCACCCACAAACCCGCCATCACGATCCTGCCGGTGCTTGCGCTGGCCAACGAAGCGTTGGTCGCAGTCGAGTTCATCGCCGCGACGCTGCCAGAAGGTTCCTGAGCCCGCGTCGCGTCTCGCGGTCCGGAGCGCAGTGATTGGGAGCGCGGTCATCGATCACGACCGCGGCCAGTCGATGGATCACCTCGGCCGCGGTTCGTCAGATGAGCGATAACGCGACGGCTTAATCCTCCCCACAGGCCGGCGCACGTTTCCACGCTCAGCGCCAAGTTCACCCCGGCTACCCGGTCCGGGCGCTACAGCAAGCGTGCGCTTGGTCAGGTCGCGCATCAGAGACTTTACCTGACGTCACGGCGCGTTCCCCTGCTCAATCGTTCGCGCCTCTTCGCGTCATGCGCGGGCACTTTTGCCCAGTCGCGCCCCTGACCTTTGAACCCATCAAACAAACAGCCGCCGGACTCGCGTCCGGCGGCTGGCAACCACTGTCGAAACAGGCTCGTTCCCGCCTTAGAATCGCGCCTCGATCGTTAGGACGAGGTTGCGACCGTAATCGGGAATCACCGAGCCATTAAAACTCCCCGTGTAGCTATTGGCGCGCCACACATCCTCATCGAAGAGGTTCTGCACGGTCAGTTGCGCAGAAATTCCTTCGAGCCGCGTGCCTGCCGGGCCGTTGGCGGTGATGCCGGCGCTGAACAGGGTCCAGCTCGGCAGCTTCTCGGTGTTGAGGGTGTTCACGTACACAGAGTCGTAGTACTGCCCGCCGAAGTTGAAATCGAGGAAGCGCCAGGAGTACGTCAGGTTCGCATTGGCGGTAAACTCAGGCGTGTTGCCCTGGCTCCGCCCCTTCTGCAGCTCCCACGAACGGACCGGCGTGCCGCCCTCGGGATTCGGGATCGGCTCATAGAACTTCGAACGTGGATCATCCGGGTTCGCATGGAAGGCCGAGTACGTCACCAGCAGGTTTTCGGCGAATTCAGACCTCTGATACGCGACGGCACCGTTGAGCCGGAGGCCCTTGATGGGTGTGCGCCAGTCGTAGCTGAATTCCGCACCCGTCGAGTCGATGCCGCCGACGTTGCGGAACGACGTCGCGCCGGTCACGCCCGAGAGGCCGCGCGCCACCAGTTCCTCCTGGGTCAGGGTGACGGAGAGAATCCGGTCCTCGTACTTGTTGTAGAAGAGCGCGAGCGACGCGCCGAAACTGCCGCGGGAGAGCCGGACGCCCGCGTCGTAGTTCTCCGCCCGCTCCGGCCGCAGACTGGGATCAAAATCCACGTTCGCGATGATGTTGTTGGCGGGCGAAGCCAGGTTCTCGGCATAGTTGGCGAAGAGCTCGATGCCGGGCGCCAGCTGGTAGCCGAGGCCAAGCTGCGGCAGGAAGTTGTCCTCGTAGCTGGCCTTGCGGCTCACCCGCTGCTGATCGAGCGGCTTCCAGTAGTTCTGGGTGAACAGAATGCCCCAGGCCTTCTTGTCCACGCTGAGCGATTTCGCCGCGAGCGTCACCGTCAACCGGTCCTGCAGCAGTTTGATCACGTCCTCCACGTAGAGCAGCAGTGCGTCGGTGGAGTACTTTTGATCGTAGTTGTTGAACAGGATCTGGTCGTACAGGAAGCCCCCGTGGGGCGAGCCCCCCTCGAGGTTGTACGTCGGCCGATACGCCATCTGGTCGTCGTTCTCAAACCAGCCGCCGACCGTGAGTTGGTGAGCGCCGATGTTCCAGCTGCCCTTCAGATTGAAACCGAAACGCTCACCGCCGAAGTCCTCATCGCGGCCGGTCGCGCCGGGAATGCCGGGCGTGGCCGTGGCGATCGACGTCGACGTGGGCGCGATCAACGCGTGGCCGGTGGTGAAGGGCGTCGGCACAACCGACGGGTTCAGCGTTTCGCCCACGTCAAAGAAGCCGTTTCCGTTCGCGTCGTTGTAGCCGACCGGGATGGCGCCCGGCGTGCCGAAGGGCACGAGCGTGCCGGCAGCGTCCCGATAAGCCCAGCGCGGCCAGATGTCGGTGCGCAACTCGCCGGTCGTATTGTTGGCCGGCAGGTAGGAGTTGATGATCTGCGTCCGTGAGTCGGCGCGGGAGACTTCGCCGGTGCCGTAGTTGTGCTTGTCGTGGTAATACGCGGACCCGCGGATCGTGATGTCTTCCGAGACGGTCAGGTCGACCGAACCCCGGAACAGGCTGTCCATGCGGCCGTTTCGCCACAGCCGCCAGTATTGGTTCCAGATGCCATCGCCCATCGCCTCGGCCGGCCCGATGTAATCAACGTAACCAAAGTTGCGGCCGGTGTCGGAATAGTCGCCCTGGAGATTGCCCGCGAGCGACGTCCCCAGCGGCAGTCCTGCCGCCGCCGCGCGCTCCGCCATGTCCGGGGGAAGGTAGCGCGTGTAGCCATTGGCCGCGAGGAGCCGCAGGTTGTTTTGCTCCGCCGCGCCATAGACGGTGCCGACCGCGTCCGTGCCGTATCCAGCCCATGGATCGCCGGTTTCAAGCGCGCGCCAGCGATCCCACTGGATCGAACGCGTGTCGTAGTCATCACGATCGTTCCAGGTGTAGGCGAAGTTGAACGTGGCGCGTTCTGTTTCGTAACGGATCTTTCCCTCCACCTTGCGCCCCTCGCTTTCGCCCGGGATGCCGGCGGAGTTGAAGGTCAGCTGCGACGCGCTGACGTACGCGGTGAGTCCCGGGATGATTTCGCCCGTATCGAACTTCGCGAACCAGCGACGCATATTGAAGTCGCCGAAGCTGTACTTGAACAACGCGCCCTTCTCCCGCGACGGGTCCGCGGTGTAGTACTTGATCGACCCACCAAGCGCCTCGTAGGCCGGCGAGGTCACATCACCCGTGCCTTGGGAGACGGTGATTGATGAAAGGTTCTCACTGTCGACGATCCGCCCGGCCGGCGTTCCGTAACGCGGGCTGTTATTGCCCATCGGAATGTCGTCGATCGTGACCGCCAGCGCGGAGATGCCGAACGAACGCACCCGGATGTCATTGCCGAATTCGTAGAAGCCAAACGGGTCGGTCGAACGGATGTTCACGCCCGGCACCAGGCTGAGCAACTTCTCGACCGACATGCCGGGCAAGGCGACCTTGGCGTCCTTGTTGGTAATGGAGTTGGTGGCGCGGGAGATGCCGGTCTCCTGGACGAAGTACTCCAACATTTCGATCGGCTCACCTTCCGCCGCCCACTCGGGATCGGCGGTGGCCTGCGCCCAAGCCGTTGCAACGAGTGCGAACGGTGTGATGAGGATTGCGCGGCGGATGGAATTCGGCTTCCATTTCCACGCTTGGTTCTGCTCGCTGGTGTCGTGATGCATGGTGGTTCGACTAGTCACCGGCCCTGAGCAGTACGGATACCAGCGCAGGACCAGGCCCCATGAATCTTTTTCGCGGCGAGACACCGCCGCTGTAGTTGTAAGCTCGCTACGCTCGCTGCTTCGACATCCCGCCCGCCGACCGCACTGGTGCCATGAATACAATGCAGCGAGGCGCCGGGTCCAGGGGCACGACGGCTGCTCAACCGCAGGATCGCTCCCCTCCAAGCCTCATGAGCAAACTGCACCTCCTCCGCCACCGCGGCCTGCCGGCCGCGCTCCTCCTCCTCGCGCTCTCGTCCGCCGCGCCCGCCGCCGAGGTCCTCACGGACCCGCACGGCCGGATCAAGATCAGCAGCAACGAAAACGTCTGGGGTTACAGCCCCAAGGCGGTCGAGCGGCTGACCGGCGCGCTCACCGTGGGCAACTACTACAATCACGACGAGGTCGCGGCGTTCGTGAAACTCTGCGCGGCCTACAACGGCGTGAAGGAGGACATGATCCTGACCACCGCCGGCTCCGGCCCGCTGCTGCTGCTCACCGCGCTGGCTTACGCCGAGCCGGGCCGCAATGTCGTCACGACGGCGATGGGTTACACCCAATTGATCCAGCGCTTCTCCGCGCGTGGGGGCGACGTCAAGTTTGCCCCGCTCGGCGACGATATGGGTTACGACTTTGACGCGCTCGCCCGCACGATCGACGACAACACGTCGATCGTCTATATCTGTAATCCGAACAACCCCACCGGCGTGCTCGCCGATCCGCGCAAGCTGCGCAATTTCATCCTCAGCGTCCGTCCGGATGTCCTGGTGTTCGTCGACGAAGCGTACCTGGAGTTGGCGGACAGCGGCCTCAAGGCCAACACGATGGTGCCGCTGACCAAGGTGCGCAAAAACCTGATCGTCACGCGCACGTTCTCAAAGGGCTACGGTATGGCCGGCCTCCGGTTCGGCTACGGCGTCGCGCAACCGGAGGTGCTCGACAAGCTGGATGCCCTCGCCACCGGCGGCCCCAGCTATCTTGCCGCCATTGCCGCGCAGGAAGCGCTGCAGGATGAGGCCTTCCTCGAGGAGAACCGCCAGAACTACATGCGCGAGCGCAACTATGTCTGCGCGCAGTTTGACGCGCTCGGCATCGAGTACGCCCGAAAGCCGCAGGGCGCGTTTGTCTACTTCCACTCCGGCCTCCCCAACGAGGAACTCGTCGCAAAGATGCGCGAGGCCAACATCTTCATCGGCAACTCACGCGAGAGCGGCGTGCCGGAAGGCACCTATGGCGACTGGGCTCGCGTCAGCATCGGCACCCGCGAGCAGATGGACGCCTTCCTCCTCGAGCTGCGCCGGATCCTCGGCAAGACCTGAAATCGGCTGCCCCAACCGGCGCGGAGGGACACCCCTCCGGCGCCGGACGCGCGGCCCACCGCCGCCTTCCTGTGCCCGTCGCTCGGATACAGGCGGGCGGCGTTGCACCTGTTCGAATGAATTCATTTCAGGGCCCGGAAGCTTTACGGTTCGGTGGTCCCGATTACGTTGAGTGTGTCCCCAACCCCTCCCGGGACCTCAACCCTTGCTTGTGCCATGTTCTACAAGACCCTGCTCTGCATCGCGACCGTTGCGTTCGCGTCTCTCACGCAGGCCGCGCCGCCGGCCCGCTGGATGTCATGGATGGACCAATACTATCTGAACCCGCAGCCGGACCAGGTGGTGGACGCTGCCTCCGCGCTCGGCGATTCCTTCGCTGACCCGGCGTTCACCGCCACCGCCATTGGTTTCTTCAGCCAGGTTTTCGCGCGTCATCCGGACCGCGTCGACGGCTGGTTCCGCCAGTTCGCCCGCCTGCCGGAAAGCGCCCAGCGCAGCCTCGCGGCCGCGCTCTGGTACTCGGGTGACGCCCGCGGTGAGAAGATGCTGCGCCGCACGGCGGAGCGTTCGCTCTACCGTGGCGAGATCCACCAACTGGCGACCCGTCCCGCCGTCGCCGTCGCGGAAACGCCCGTGCGCTCCGAGTCCTCGATGGACCTGCAGTGGGGCGCCTTCCTCGCCTCCGGCCAGGACGCGCATATCACGCAGATCCTCGCCGCGATGGGCCACGGAGCCGTCGACGCCGAGGCCCGCCGCTCGCTCGCGTTCAACGCCTCGCGCCATGATCGCGTGCTGACCATCTTCCGCGAGCAACTCGACCGCCAGCCGAACGAGGTGCAGTCGATGCTGCGCGCCGTGCTGCGCGACGCCGAGCAGCAGCACCGCAAGTCGAGCTGAGCTTTCGCTCCATCTCCCACGCCGGCCCCGCCTGGGCCGGCGTTTTTTTTGCGCTGCGTTGTATGAACATTTTCACGACAACGCTTCCGCTCCGTGGCATCTCGCCTGCTGAACCGGCCGCATGGGATGCGCCCGGGTATTGCAGCGAGGACTCATCACGGCCGGACTGGGTTTCGCCACACTCCTGCCGGCCAAAACAATTCCCGGCCTGGCACTGGACGGGCCCGCGTCCACGCGCGAGATCCAGGTCCGTCTTGATGCGGTCACGGCTCCCGATCCAGCCGTAGCCGTGATCGCGACGCCGCCCTGGTCACCGCACGATCCGGTGCGCGACGGTGCGATTGAGTTTGAAGTGCTGTTCACGGCCGCCCGCCTGCTGCGGGAGAACGCCCTCGCGGGCCTCGTCGCCGTCGGCAACCGGCACGGCGTCTTCACTCCGGCGGCTGAAGCCGGGTTGCACCGGGCGATGCACCTCGGCCAGCCGGTCGTCCGGCTGGCCGCCGCCGGACAGGTGGCCGCGCCGGCCGACGATCTTCTCATCAGTGGCGGCAGCCTGTCGCCCGAAGAGGCGCAACGCGTCCTCCAGCTTTGCCTGGCCCGGCACGGCACGTTGACCCCGGCCGCCAATCCCGAGCGGCCCACCGCGGCCGAACGCGCGGCCTGGCGCCGGCAGCTCGCCAAGTACCAGCGGGACTTTGACGCCCACATTGCCGCCACGGAGGCGGCGCGGGGCTGGGCCGTCGCGGCGCGTTAAACCTGCATCCGCATCCTTGCTGCGCGTCAGGTGTTCGCCTACTGACGCGGCATGTCTTTTGATGCCTCCCTCGCCACCACGATCGCGGCGTTCCAGTCTCTCACGAACCTGCGCCCGCAGATCGAGGCCGCCGGCGAGCTGATTTTGGAAACGCTGCGAGGCGGACGTAAGCTCCTCATTTGCGGCAACGGAGGCAGCGCGGCCGAGGCCCAGCATTTCGCGACCGAACTTGTCGGCCGCTACTTCAAGAACCGACGCTCCCTGCCGGCGGTGGCCCTGAACGCGGACGGCTCGCTCGTCACTTGCATCGGCAATGACTTCGGCTTCGAGACCGTGTTTTCGCGGCAAATCGAAGGGCTGGCCCAACCGGGAGATCTGGTCGTCGGCATCACCTCCAGCGGCAACTCCGCCAACATCCTGCGCGCACTCGAGACGGCGCGCGCGCGGGGACTCAAGTCGATCGCGCTGCTCGGGCGCGGCGGCGGGCGGGCGCGCGGGCTTGCGACGATCGACCTCATCGTGCCTGGCACGAGCGGTCGCGCGGCCCAGGAAGCGCACCTGTTTTTGATCCACCACTTTTGCGACCTGATCGACGCGGTCGTCGATTGACGGGGCTCAGCGTCCGTCGGATCCCCGGGAAAATGGTTCTTGCCCCGGTTTCAGACCGAAGGCGATGCTGCCCGTCCATGAGTAATGCCACACCGACGAACGAGGTCGCCGTGATCTCCACGAATTACGGCGATATGACCCTTTCTTTCTGGCCCGACGTCGCCCCCAAGACGGTGGAGAACTTCAAGAAGCTGGCCCGTGAAGGCTTCTACGATGGCACGGCGTTTCACCGCATCATCAAAGGTTTCATGATCCAGGGCGGCTGCCCGAACACGAAGGAAGGCGCCCGCGGCATTCCCGGCACCGGCGATCCCGGCTACAAGCTGAAGGCCGAGTTCAATAGCAAGCCGCACGTTCGCGGCGTGATTTCGATGGCCCGTGCCGCGAGCCCGGATTCGGCCGGCTGCCAGTTCTTCATCTGCCATGGCGACGCCCGTTTCCTCGACCGCCAGTACACGGCGTTCGGCCAGCTCACCGCCGGTGACGACGTGCTCGAGCAGATCGCCAACGTGCCCACCAAGTCCGGTGGCGGCGGCGAGAAGAGCACGCCGATCGACCGCGTGGAAGTGAAGTCGGTCAAGATCGTCGCCGCTTAAGGCCACGCGTCTTCCGCACATCTTCGCCACGGCTCCAGGAGCCGTGGCTTTTTTGTGCACGCCGGGGGGCGTCGGCATCGCGGCCGAGGCGGAGCGCGGTCCTCCGTGCCCGCCCGGCGATGCTTCGCGATCGGAGCGCGGCCGACGCTGCAGGAGCTTCGCCCGCTCTCCTCCTTCGACGTCGCGCCTCAGTTATCCGACGAGCAAGCCAGCAAGCGACGCGCTGAGGAAGCAGGCCAGACTGCCACCAAGCAACGCGCGCCACCCGAGCCGCGCGAGATCGCTGCGTTTGTCGGGCGCGAGTGCGCCGATGCCACCGATCTGGATGCCGATGGACACAATGTTGGAGAATCCACAAAGCGCATACGTGAGGATGATCCGGGTGCGCTCATCGGTCAGCACGCCGATGTTCTGCAGGTTGGCCATCGAGAAGTAGGCGACGAACTCGTTGAGCACGGTCTTCTCACCGAGCAGCGAACCCGCGGTCAGCAGCTGGCTCGAATCAATCCCCATCAACCAGGCGAGCGGCGCACCGACCAAGCCGAAGATGAATTGCAGCGACAGCGCGCTGAATCGACCGTCCGTCGCGGAGGCGATCCACGCATTGACTCCGGTCCAACTGCCGATCAGGTCCCCCAACATCCAGTTCACCATCGCGACCAACGCCGTGAACACGATCAGCATGCCGCCGACGTTGACGGCGAGTTTGATGCCGTCGGTGGTGCCCAGACAAATCGCGTCGAGCAGGTTGGCGCCGGGGCGCTCGACGTTGAGGCGCAGCGATTCGTCGAACGTCTCCTGCTGCGGCAACAGAATCTTCGCCATGATCAGGGCGGCCGGAGCGTTCAGCACCGACGCCGTCATCAGGTGCATGCCCCAGCGCACCCGCTCCGCTGGATCGCTGCCGCCGAGGAGCGTGATGTAGGCGGCGAGCACGCCACCCGCGATCGTCGCCATGCCGCCGACCATCACGGCGAGCAGTTCGGATCGTGTCATGCGCGACAAATACGGCCGGATCAGGAGCGGCGCCTCAGTTTGGCCAACGAAGATGTTGCCCGACGCGCTGAGCGACTCCGCGCCCGACAGCCGCATCGACTTCGACATCAACCAGGCAAACGCGTAAACGACCCGCTGGAGGACGCCGAGTCGATAGAGCAGCGACGTCAGCGCCGCGAAGAAGATGATTGTCGGCAGCACGGCCACCGCGAAGACCGGACCACCTGCCGTGAAAGGCAGCCCCTCGATGTTGCCGCCGGCGACGTTGTTGAACCAACCAAAGACCAGCCCCGTGCCCGCCTGCGTGAAGCCGATGACCTTATTGAAGCCATAACTGACGGTTTCGACGACGGCCCGGACCGGGGCGACTTTGAGCACCAGCAGTCCGAGGGTGAAATGCAGCACGAGTCCGCCGCCGACCAGACGCCAGTTGATGGCACGGCGATTGTCGCTGAAGAGATAGGCAAGGAACACGAAACCTCCCAGGCCGAGCAGGCCCCGGAGAACGGTAGTCAGTTGATCCATTGGCGGGAGGCGGATGGGCTGCCGCGAGCTTGCGCGGCGAATCGCGCGGAGCGAGAACAACCTCATGACCGTGCAGGAACGTCTCGCCCAACATCTGTCGCGCTCACCCGACATTGCGCGGGCCAACTGGATCGCGCCGAACGCCACCGTTATCGGCGACGTCACGCTCGGCCCGAAGTCCTCCGTTTTCTATGGCGCGGTGCTTCGCGGTGACATTGCACGCATCGTCGTCGGTGAAGGCACCAACATCCAGGACAACGCTGTCGTCCACCTGGCCGATGACTTGGACGCGGTGATCGGCGCGTGGTGCACCATTGGCCACTCCGCGATCGTGCACGCCTGCACCATCGAGGACGAATGTCTCATCGGCATGGGTGCGACGGTCCTCGATGGCGCCCGGATTGGGGCGCGCAGCCTGATCGGCGCCGGTGCTCTCGTCACGCCGCGCACCGTCATCCCGCCCGGCTCGATGGTCGTCGGCGCTCCCGCCAAGGTCGTGCGCCCGCTGCGACCGGAGGAGCAGGCCGCGTTACGCGGTTGGGCCGAAAAATACGTCATCGTTTCGGCTGCCCACGCAGCCGCCGCGAATGCCGCGCCAGGGAGCTGAACGCACCCTGTCTCACGGAACGCGAAAGCGAGTGGCACGCCCGGACGCGCTCAGCGCGCGAGCACCTGGAACGAATACCGCCAGTGCGCGTCGCGGCTGTCGCGCCGCGCCACCTCGCGCTTGAAGGTCTCCCGCCAATCCGGGAAGTACGTGTCGCCCGCAACGTCCGCGTCGATCAGCGTCAGAAAGAGCAGATCGGCCAGCGGCAACGCCTCCTCATACAAGCGCTGCCCACCGCAGACAAAGATGTCGCCCTGCCCTCTCTCGGCCAACGCAAGGGCGTCGCGCAGGCAGGTAGCGGTGCCGACGCCGGGAGGCGCAATCGTATGGTCGCTCGTGACGACCACCACGTCGCGGCGCCGGCATGCCTCGGGCCAGCCCACAAACGACCACCGGCCCATGATCACCGTGTGCCCGCGGGTCTGGGTGTCGAGGTAGGCGCGATCCTCCGGAATGTTCCACGGCAGCTTGCCGTTACGGCCGATGACACGGTTCCGCGCGGCTGCGACAATGATCCGGACAGGTTTTGCCATCGGTCGACGATAACAGCGCCTTCGGGTTTTTCGAATCCGACGCGCAAATGTCGGGGTCTGCCCCCACCTCCCTTCCGGTGCCCTTACGGAGGTTCCGGCGGCAAAAACGCTGCCACGCCGCCGGCGGCACAGGCACCCCTCGGCGACCTCTGGCGGCGGCTTGAGTCTCGCCCGCAACGCGGCACGATCCAGCAATGAAAATCGGCGTACCCCGCGAGATCAAGGACGGCGAAACTCGCGTCTCCATGACCCCCAACCTGTGCCGCCGGTGCGCGAAGCTCGGCGCCGAAGTCCTGGTCGAGAAAGGCGCCGGTTCCAGCTCCGGTTTCACCGACCAGGAATACGCGGCCGCCGGCGCGCGGATTTGCCGCTCAGCCCGGCAGGTTTGGGACAACGCAGAACTCGTGCTCAAGGTGAAGGAGCCGCTGCCGTCGGAGTACCGCTACTTCCGGAGCGATCTGGCCCTGTTCACTTACCTGCACCTCGCCGCCGCGCCGGAGTTGACCGCCGCGCTCGTCAAGGCCCAAGTCCTCGGCATCGCCTACGAATCCGTCGAGGCGGGTGACGGCTCGCTGCCGCTGCTGAAGCCGATGTCCCACATCGCGGGCCGGCTCTCGATCCAGATCGGCGCCTATTTCCTGCAGACCCAGAACGGCGGCTCCGGTGTATTGCTCGGGGGCATACCGGGCACGATGCCGGGCCGCGTCACCATCATCGGGGCGGGCAACTCCGGCGCGCACGCCTGCCGCATGGCCGCCGGCATGGGCGCGCGCGTGACGATCCTCGATCTGGATACACGAAAACTGGAGCTGCTGGACGAGGAGTACCGCGGTCACGTCGTCACGTTGATGGCCAATCCGGGCAACGTGGAGCAGGCCGTGGCCCAGGCTGACCTCCTGATCGGCGCGGTGCTGCTGCCCGGCGCCAAGGCGCCCACCGTGGTCAGCCGGGCGTGGGTCAAAGCCATGCGGCCTGGGAGCGTCATCGTTGACATCGCCATCGACCAGGGCGGCTGCATCGAGACGATCGAACCCACGTCGCACCACGAGCCGATTTACCTGCGCCATCACGTCGTGCATTACGCCGTGCCCAACATGCCGGCGCTGGTCGGCCGCACGTCGACGATCGCGCTCACCCAGGCGACCGAGCCGTTTGTCGTGGCTCTGGCGGAAAAGGGCGTGGAGGCCGCGCTCCAGCAGAGCCGCGGCCTCGCCCGCGGCGTCAACACCCGCGACGGTCATGTGGAAAACGAGGCCGTCGCCCAAGCCCTCGGCTACTCGCGCAGTTGAGAGCAGGCGGTCGACGCCTGGGGCGATCCGTTTAACACCAAGACCGCAAAGGTCGGGAAGATCAGGGTTGGGCCCACGGAACACGGACGGAAAGAACTTCGCGTCGGCCGTGCGCGGGCCGCTTCAGTCTTCTCAAGCGGGCTTCCGTTCTCTGTTCCTGCTCCCTTCTCCAGCCTTTTCAGCCCACGGCACAAGCGGCGTCGATGGCCTTGAGTTCCTCGTCGGAAAAACCGACGCCCTTCGAGCGGGTGGTCGACGCCTGAGGCGATCCGTTTAACACCAAGACCGCAAAGGTCGCGAAGATCAGGGTTGGGCCCACGGAACACGGATGCAAAGAACTCCGCGTCGGCCGTGCGCGGGCCGCTTCAGCCCTCTCAAGCGGGGCTTCAGTTCTCTGTTCCTGCTCCCTTCTCCTTTCTCCCTTCTCCAGCCTTTTCAGCCCACGGCACAAGCGGCGTCGATGGCCTTGAGTTCCTCGTCGGAAAAACCTCCGGCCTTCGAGCAGGCGGTCGACGCCTGAGGCGATCCATTTAACACCAAGACCGCAAAGGTCGCGAAGATCAGGGTTGGGCCCAGGGAAAACACGGGCGGAAAGAACTCCGCGTCGGCCGTGCGCGGGTCGCTTCAGCCCTCTCAATCGGGGCTTCCGTTCTCCGTTCCTGCTCCCTTCTCCAGCCCTTTCAGCCCACGGCACAAGCGGCGTCGATGGCCTTGAGTTCCTCGTCGGAGAAACCGCCGGCCTTCGAGCAGGCGACGTTTTCCTCGATCTGCGCGACGCTGCTCGCGCCGATCAGAACCGTGGTGATCGCCGGTTGACGCAGCACCCAAGTGAGCGCCATTTGCGCAAGCGTCTGCCCGCGTTGCTCGGCGATCTTGGCCAGGGCGAGCACCTTGCCGTGGTTGGCTTCGACGGCATCCGGCTTGAGGAAGTGGCCGCGCGCGGCGCGGGAATCGGCCGGGATGCTGGCAAGATAACGGGACGTCAACTGGCCCTGCGCGAGCGGCGAGAAGGGGATGCAGCCCACGCCCAGCTCGGTCAGCGCCGGCAGCAACTCGGGCTCAACCCAGCGATCGAGCAGGTTGTAGCGCGGCTGGTGAATGAGCAACGGCACGCCGAGGCCCGCCAACACGGCCTGCGCCCGCCGCGTCTGCTCGGCGTTGTAGTTGGAAATCCCGACATACAGCGCCTTGCCGCTGCGCACCGCGTGCGCCAGCGCGCCCATCGTCTCCTCGATCGGCGTCTTCGGGTCAGGCCGGTGGGAATAAAAGATGTCGACGTAATCGAGCCCGAGGCGTCGCAGCGACTGGTCCAACGAGGCCAGCAGGTACTTGCGGGAGCCAAAATCGCCGTAGGGGCCGGCCCACATTTCGTAACCCGCCTTCGTCGAGATGATCAGTTCGTCCCGAAGGGTTCCGCCAAAGTCCGCTCGCAGAATCCGGCCAAAATTCTCTTCGGCCGAACCGGGCGGCGGGCCGTAGTTGTTCGCCAGATCGAAATGGGTCACTCCCAGATCGAACGCGGCCCGGACCATCGCGCGCCCATTTTCGAGCACGTCGACGCCGCCAAAGTTGTGCCACAAGCCCAGGGAGAGCCGCGGCAGGAGCAATCCGCTGCGCCCACACCGGGCGTAGTCGATGCGCGAATACCGATCAGGAGCGGGCACGTAGGACATGGCGGGAATCAGGGTAGGATCACGAGCGTTCGCCCAGGCGCGACACGCTTGCCCGACTGTCTGCGCTCCGCCCGCTGTCGGCGACGTCGCGCGGAATCAGCCAGTTCGGAAACTTACTTTCGGTACCAGGTGCCGTCGGCCCGCTGGAGCCAGACGCCGGGGGCGCTTTGCGACGCGATGTGCTGGGCCCGCTGCCGGCCCACGGCATCGGCCGAGCTGCCGGCTTTCTTGGCGATCGCTTCGTAGACGGCGCGGCGGTCGTTGTTCTCTGCGGAGACGACCTGCTCCGCGTTATCCTTGGCTTCGCGCACGGCCAGGTAGCCGCGGTTGTCCTCACCGACCGCGCCAGACGACTTCAAGGCATCGATCTGCGGCAGGCGCTGCTGCATGCGCGCGCGGACCGGACCGAGTTCCTGGGCCGATACAGCCAGGCTGGAGGTGAAGAACGCCGCAACCACCAGGAGCAGACGGAGCAAGGAGCGTACAGTCATGGGGAGAATCATGGGTTGGCAGGAGTATCGATCGTCGTCGACTGCCGGTCGAGATCACCAAAGAAATCCTCCAGTGCCCGGTCCACCTTCACGTTCACGTCGACCACGGCATGGACTTGGATCGGGTCCATTTTGACGTGGATGCAGCCGCTGGAGAAAGCGGCCGCACTAACCAGGAGGATCGGCAGGCGACGCATGGAAGGAAGAGGTTACTGGATACGACGAATCTCGCCAGTGAGACATTCACATTGCTTGAGCTCAGCTCTTGCAGGCGAGCCACTTCTGCAGGCCGGCCGCCCAAAACGCGCTTCACTCGAGCCGTGCCTGGATGTCCGCCCGATCGTCCAATCCCAAACGCAGGATATCCGTCCACGGCCCGGAGAGGTTGATTTGGATGCTCACCTTCTCGACCAGGGAGTGATCGGTCGGATGTCCCTCCAACTGGATTCGTGCGGTGCGCTGAAACGGATCGTCCGGCGGATAGAAGAAGATCGCGAGGTCCTCCACGCGCAGGGGCACCTGACCGAGTTCGATGCCGACCAGCATCGGGTGCGCTGGATTCTTTGGGGCGAAGGCGCGGGCGATCGGCCCGAGCCAACTTGGCAACAACTCATAACGACGGGGCACCTGATCGGTCAGGAATCCGGGCTGCGGCGCGAGCGTTACTTCAACGCCCTCTTCACGATCGATCGCCAGCCGTCCGTCGATCGGCAACAGCCCGGCTTTCTCGTCCCACCGCACGACCAGTTCGCCGCTGACCGTGCCGCTCGCGCGCCGGATCACGCTGGGGCTTAATCGTGCCAGTTCCGCCAGCGACAAGCTGACCGCGCGCAGGCGGACCACCAGTTCTGCCGGTCCCGTCCACTCGACCGCTCCCAGCACAAGTTTGCCGCCCAACGCGTTCACTTCGCCCGGGCCGAAAAACACCGCGCCGTTCGGCTGCCATAACAGCGCCACCACGGCGTCGGTGAACTCGAGCGTGCCGACCGTCGCCCGCGCCACCTTCAGGGCCCCCTGTCCCGCGCGCTGCCCGGTCATCCAGTTGTTGAGTTCGAAGGCGAGTTCGACGCCTTCTGCACTCACTGCCGGCTCCGCCATCGTCACCGTGCCCTCGCCCCACGTGACTTGCAGCGGACCCTCCGGACTCTCGTCGTGCCAACGGCCTTCGCCATGCAGCCGGAGTTCTCCTGTCACGGCGAGGTCGGACAAATCCGGCACCAACGGCTGAACCACCTCCGTCCAGATTCGGTTCAGGTCCCAACTCGCCCGCTCAATCTTCCACCAGCCGGGTTTCGCCGGCTGCAGTTGCAACGTCGCCGCGAACGGCGCCCCCGCAAATTCCGCCGACGCCGCATAACGCGCCCGACCGTCCAGGTGCTGCTCGACCTCGGCCGACCACGGCAGCGTTGGCAACCCCGCCGGCAGGCTCAACTCACCCTTCACCCGCCCGCGCAAGACGCCGCCGGCTTGTGCGAGCACCGGAACCGGCCCGGCCGCCGCCACGCAGACGGCGGCCAGCAGGAGCGGCAGCAGGTGGCGCACGATAACGAAGCGCGGTGTGGCAGGACGGCGCACGGTTGCGTCGAAGGAGGTCTCAACGCACCGGTCGCGCCTGCAGGTCCGCCGGTAAACGGCTCGAGCGCAGCAGATCGATCAAGGCGCCCCAGCGCGCGGCTCGATCCTGCCCCGCTCGCGCCTCGATCCAGTCGAGCACCACCTGCTCGCCCACACTGTAGTTCACGATATAGCTGCGGTACGTATCAAAAAAACGGATCGCCCGCCGCGCCTCTTCCGGCAGCTGGAGGCCGAACCGGACCAGCCACGTCTCCACGTCGGCCGCCGTCATCTCGCCATCCAGATAAGCGCGGGCAAGCTGGACGCGGGCTCGCGAAAGATCCTTCACCAACTCACGGATCCCGGCATACGCCGCCGCCTCCTCGGGCGGCAGACCGGCCAGCGGAAAGAGCACGTCGCGCTCAAACGCGAGCCGCTCCTCCGGCGTGAAGGCGACGGCGACGCCAGCCTCCGCCGAACCCTCCGCGATCAGTGCCACCGGGCTGAACAGCGGCAGCACCGTGTGCTCCACCCGGCCCTGGCCGCGCGCGAGCGTCACCTCCTGCAGGAGATTGTACACGTGGTGGCCCGGGTAACCCTCGTGCGCCGCGTAGTGGAGAACCTGCGACAGATAGACGGGCAGGCTCGTGTTGACCTCGATCAACGAACGGGCGCCGCCCTGGTACCAGTTATACGCCCCCCAGGGTTTATCCGTGACGAGGCTGAGGGTGAACGACTCGTCCTCTGGCAAAGCCACCTGTGACCGCGTGCGGCGACGCGCCTCATCGATCGCGGCGTGCACCAGGGCCTCGAGTTTTTCGCGCGGCACGGCAAACCGCGCCCGCCACGCCAGGTAACGCGGCACGATGTCACCTTCGCCCGGGATCAGGTGCTCGAGGCGCGCCTGAACCGCTTCAAAGTGCGCCAGCGGCTCGTGCGGGGGCGTGACTCCGTAGAGGGCGCGCGCTTCTTCATCGAAGGACGACTTCTCCCCCTGCAACAACCGCAGATAAGCCGCGGCGGAATCGAGCTGCGCGAGCAGGAACGTCCGCCGTTCGCCGTCGTGCGGTTCCGTCGCTTCGACCGGCACGGCGTCCACCGCCGCACGAACCGTCGCGGCCTCGGCCACCAACTCGGGCAAAGGCCGCGCCCCCGCATCCTTCACGGCCTGCCGCCATTCCGGTGGCCCGTAGTACGCGTCCACGTAGTCGGCCGAGTGCTCGCCGATCGCGAGCACGAGCTTCACGTAACGCT
>JAEWIY010000145.1 GCA_023386835.1 Verrucomicrobiota bacterium | reverse complement strand
ACCCGTAGGCGGCGACTCGCTCTCCGCCTGGCCGCCCTGCCAGCGCGCCTCGACCACAGCGGGCGCGCCAAGCCGCATTATCCCGCTTAACGCCTACCGCCTACCGCCTATAGCCTCCCGCCCCCTCAATCGACCTTCTGGACGCCGGCTGGAGCGGCTAGCGGGTCGGCGAGTGAATCCGGCTGAAACGCGGCGCCGCTGAGGTCGAGATCCAAGGCAACCCCAGTGACGCGAAACCGTGTTTTGTCGCGTGTCACGTCGTCGCGGAGGTCGATCGACTTCACGATCCATTGGTCGCCGACCTTCTTGAGATTGAGTACGGTCAACGTGCGTCGCGGCCGCTCCTGAGCGTCGAGGACCACCGCCTGCATCATGGCGTGAAACTGAAGATCGAGGTAGATTCGCACTCCCGCCACGTCGGGATGGGCGGCCGCAAAGTCTTCGGGCGGGTACAGCAGGAACGCGTGAGCGGTCCGGCCGCGGACACGAGTGACTCCCTCAAACACAAACTCCCGCCAGTGCACAAACGGCATCTGCAGGTCAAAGACCGTCGCCTGCGTGCCAACGAGCGGCTCCAGCAGCCGCGCGACGTCCAGCGGCTCTGGCTCGGCTCCGTCCGCGGCGGACCAGGTCCACGCGCGTGGGTCCGGACCGTTTAGGACGAGCAGCCGCCGCTCCGGCGCCGGCGCCACTGGTTGCAAGGTCATCCGACTGATGGGCCCCACATCAAGTCGGGAGCCCCAGAGTTGCCCGGGAACTTGAAACGAAGCCCCGCGGCGAGGCAGCGCCTCGAGCACAAAGGTGAGGTAGTAGTCGCCCGGCAGACCGAGTTGGCGGAATTCCTCGAGAATTCGGGCCCCCTCCGCCTGATCCGGTGGCCCCACGGTGACGTACCGGGGCAACAGCCGGGATCCACGCGTTTGCGCCTGCAGTGTCGGCGCGCAGACACAAAGAAGGCAGACCGCCAGAGCGATCTGCCTCAAAAGGGAGCACCTGCGCTGTTCGCGCACCATGAGGAGGTCAGGGCTGCGCCGGGGCCGGCTCCGTCGCCGCCGGGACCGGGGTCTCGGTGGTCGGCGCGGGCGTCAAGGCATCCAAGCCACTGGTGTCAGGCGTCGGCGTGGCCGGGGCCGTGGTGTCAAAGGTCGGCAACGCGTCGCTGGCCGTACCGTTATGCGCCCGGACATAAATGTGACCGAGGTAAAGCAGCAGGCTCAGAACGAAGAAGGCGATCGCGGCGTTGATGGTCGCCTTCGTGAGAACATTGCCCGTCTCGGCGCCAAACGTCGCCTCAGCGGCGCCACCGCCCAAAGCGGCTCCCATGCCACCGTCGTTCTTCGCCTTCTGCGCGAGGACAACGAGGACCATGAAGCCTGACACAAGGATCAGGAGGAAGGTGAAAATGCCGATGAGCAGGTTCATGAAAACGTTCAACACATCAGCCCGCGCCGGGTGATGTCAATGCGGCAGGCAATTGTCTGTGGGGGCGGGTTTTTGACCCCTTCCGAGGATCAAATCTCGTAATCGGCCTCCACCGGCGGGTTCGCCGGCGCCGACGCCGACTCGGTCGCAATCCCGCCTTGGTCCCGCTTCCGGTCGTAGACCAACCGAACCTCGGGTTTGCTGACGCCCATCTGGTGGACGAGCTGGTTGGCCCGTTTCAGCGCCCGCTTGGTGCTCATGGTGAGGTTCGCCTCGGCCGGGAAGATGTTCTCCGCCCCGATGCTCGCCCACGCACCGCTGCGCCGGAGGACCTTTTCGACGTCCGGATTGATTCCGCTGACGAGCAGGTGTCGGCCGGTCTTGCGTAGGTAATCGTGCAACTGCAGCAGCGACATGACCGACGTGGCGTCGAGGTGCCGCGCGTTCTTCATGCGCAGAATGATCACTTTGATCGCCTCGTCCTCCGCCAGGTAGCGGACCTGCTCCTGGAACAGATCGGCCGCGCCAAAGAACAACTCGCCTTCCACGTGCACGATCGAGATCGCCGGATGCCGCTTCGCGCCGCTCTCCTCCCGCTCCGGACTGAGGTGCATCAACTGTCCCTGGTCGTCGAAGGCGTACTCCACCAGGGACGGAGCGCTCGCCTTCTTGAGAAACAACGCCAGCGAGAGGCCGATGCCGACGTACACGGCCGTGTCGAGATCGAGAAACATCGCGGCCGCCAGTGTGCCCCAGAACACGATGCTGTCGGAACGCGTCGCACGCCGGGCAATCCGAATCTGGGCGAAGTTGATCAACCGCGCCGCAATCAGGATCAGGTACGCCGCCAGCGTGGCGATGGGCACGTAGTTCACCGCCGAGGCAATCAGCAACAGGATGCCCAGCACCAACGCCGAGCTCAGGATCGCCGCCAACTGGGTCCGGCCACCCGACTCGTAACAGACGGCGCTGCGGACGAAGGACGATGAACCCGGCATGGCCCCGAACGCGGTCGACGCCAGGTTTCCAATGCCCATCGCCATCAACTCCTGGTTGGGGTTCACCTTCTGGCCGGAGCGCGCCGCCAGTCCTTTCGAGATCGAGATGCACTCGAGCATGCCGAGGATGGCGGCAGCGAGCGCGACCGAAGTGATCTGCGGAATCAACCGGATACCCGATTCATTGGTCGGAAAACCGAGAAACATCGGCATCGACCCGGCGACTTCGCCCGCATCCCCGATCCGCGGCACGCTGAAGGCGTCCAGGTTGTAGAGGGCGGAAACGAACCCGAAGATTGTGATGACGATGAGGCCCTCGGGCCAACGCGGCTTCACCCGCCGCAACAGGATCATCAAAAGCAGCGACGCCACCCCCACCCCGGCGGTCATCAGGTTGAGGTCGAGGAACGCGAGCTGAAGGGCGATGTGCTGCACCATCGTGGGCAGGCTGACGTCGTCCGGCCGGCCCAGTCCCAGCAGATTGCTGATCTGCTGCACGCCGATCAGCACGCCCACCGCCGTCGTGTACGCGATGATGACCGTTCGCGAGATGAAGTGTGTCAGGTTGCCGAGTTTGAAAAACCCGGCACCGAGCTGGAACAGGCCGATCAGAAAACCGATCACCAGCACCTTCTGCAGCGACGTCAGCGGGACATTTGGAACCGTCAGCAGCGCTCCGGCGAGAATGATGGAAATCGTATTGGTCGGCCCAAAGACCAGGTGGCGCGACGAGGAAAACAGCGCACAAAAAAATCCGCCGATGATGGCGGTGGCCATGACGGCCTGCACGGGAATGCCGACGACAACAGCAAAACCGATCGCTTGCGGAATGGTGACGATTGCCACCATCGCCGCCGCAATGAGGTCGGCCTTGAACTTCGCCAGCGAGTAGCGGCGCAACTGCCGAAAGACCGGAGGAACCGGATCGAGCCGGAGATAGTCGGCCACATCCGAGAGGCCGCCCACGGCCTCGTTGAATACCCGTCCTGCCTTTTCGGATACCGACACGGCTAGAGCGAGGTTCGTTCGCCCCGGAAAGGCAAGAGCAGTCCCGGACATCGGGGCGATCCGGCGATGCGGATCCCCGGTGAAGCCGGGCGCAATGGCGGGCGTGCCGTCACGCCTCGACGCCGAGTTTTTCGAGGATCCGCTGCAGGTCCTCGTTGCCGGCGTACTGGATGACGATCTTGCCCTTCTTCGGCGTGTGCTGGAGCGACACGCGGGCGCCGAGATGGGATGTAAGCTTTTTCTCGATACCGGTGACGGCCGCGAGGTCCGCCGGGGCCACCTTGCGGGCCGCGGGAGTCGCGCCCACCGGCAGCCCGGCCTTCCTGGCCTGCACGAGTTTTTCAGTGGCCCGCACGCTCAGGCCCTCCTCGATCACGCGACGCGCCAGCACCGCCCGTTGCGCCGGATCCTCGACGCCGAGCAGCACCTTGGCATGACCGACGCTGATGAGCGACTTGGCGAGGTAACCCTGCAGTTCGCCGTCAAGCTGCAGAAGACGCAGGGCGTTGGCGACGCTGGCCCGGCCCTTGCCGACGCGCTCCGAGGCCTGCTCTTGCGTCAGGTCGAAGTCCCGGATGAGACTGGCATAGCCGTAAGCTTCTTCCACCGGGTTCAGGCCCTCGCGTTGCAGGTTCTCGATCAGACCGAGAGCCGCGGACGACGCGTTGCTCGCCTCAACCACCCGAGCCGGGATGGTCTTCAGCTTGAGCAACTGGAAGGCGCGCCAGCGACGTTCACCCGCAATCAACTGGTACTTTGATCCGTTCTTCCGGACCACGATCGGCTGCAACAGCCCTTCCGCTCGGATGCTCTCGGCAAGTTCATTCAGTTGCTCCGGCGAGATCTCCCGCCGCGCTTGATACGGGCTCGGCTCCACCTGCATCACCGGCAGCTCCTGGAAGCCCGGCGCGGGAGGTGGACCGGCCGGCGCGACCGTGGCTGCCGATGCGGACGCTTCGGCGCTTGAGGCGGCTTTGGCTTCGCTCGATTTGGCGGCCGCCGAGGCAGGTTTGGATCCGGCGATCAGTCCGCCCAGCCCACGGCCCAAGCGGGATTTGGAAGCATTGGCCATGGTTACTTGGCTCCGGGAATGAAGAGGCTCTGGCCCACCTGAATATTGCGGGGGTCGCTGATTTTGTTCGCGTTCTGGATGTCCTTCACAGTTGCACCAAATCGGCTGGCAATGCTGGAGAGCGTGTCCCCGCGCTGCACGGTGTAGCTGATCCCCTCCTTGGGGAAATCGTCACTAAACGTCGTCTGGACCGTCGCGCGCGCCGCGGCGCCCTTGGCAACGGAATCGATGGCCGCGTTGGTTTGGCGGGCCAGTTCCTTGATCGCCGCAGCCGCCTGGTCGCGAGCGGCGTTGTCCCCGGCACGGATGGCCTTGTTCAGGTCGGCGACGGCGGCGTTGAGCTGGGCCACGGTGGCATAGGTGGAATCGAGTCCGGACGTGGCACGCCGCAGCGAGGCGTTTTCACGCTCCAGTTGCTCCACGCGCAACGAGAGCTCGCCCAGCCGCTGAACCAACGCGCGTACATCCTCGCGCAGGCCGGCCACTTCCATGCCGAGGTTCGGACCGCCGACCTGCCCCCAGACGGCGCTGGAGCCGACGAGTGTGGCCAAGCCGAACAATGCTGCTTTCACCATGATCGCGCAGCTTGGGAAAAAGCTTTTACGAAAACAAGCGGCGCGTGCACGGGTGATCGAGTTTGGCTGAAAAACGGACCGCCCGCCGCGCGCCTTTCCAAAACTCCGCGCACGAGCAATCTCGCGCCGTTCCAGCGTGGACGACTCAGCGAAACGGCTGTGGACCCACCAGGGGCGGCATCGGCCGGCTCGGCAATTGCAGGCCGGCTGCGAGTGAAAAACCGCGCACGAATTCCTTCGCGGGCAACATCCGTCCACCAGGGCGCTGGAGCCGCAGGACCCGCAACGTGCCCTGCCCCGTGGCAATGCGAAGTCCGTCGGCATCTGCACCCAGGACTACGCCCGGTGCCGCGATCGCCGGCTCCGGCACGGCCTCGGCCAGTCCGAACTTCAGGATGACCCCGCCAGCCTCGGTGCTGCACCCAGGCCATGGATACAGCCCGTTGATCCGCGCAGCCAGTTCCACGGCGGGGCGCGTAAAATCCAAGGCGCCATCCGCCTTCGTGAGCCGCCGGCAGTACGTGGCCGCCGCATGGTCCTGCTCGCGAAACTCCAATTGACCGGCCGCCAACCGTGGCAGCGCACGCGCGACGAGCGGAACGCAGGCCCGCGCCATCCTCGCCTCCACCTCCGCCGCCGTATTCAGCGGCTGGATCGGGACTCGCTCCTCGTCCGCCACTGGCCCGGCGTCGAGCGCGCGTACGATGCGCATCAGCGTCACCCCGGTGACGGAATCGCCGCTCGCGACCGCCGTCTGGATGGGCGACGCGCCACGATAACGCGGGAGCAGGGACGCGTGCAGGTTCAAGGTGCCGAGCCGCGGCGTGGCGATGAACTCGTCTTTCAGGATGTGCCCATAGGCCATCACCAGGGCAACGTCCGCCTTGAACTCCGCCAGCGCGGCCTGCTCCGCCGGGTTCAGTCGATCCGGTTGCCGCACGGGCAAACCCCGCCCAAGCGCCCACTGTTTGATCGCGTTGGGTGTCACCTGCTGGCCGCGGCCCGAAGGACGGTCCGGCTGCGTGTACACGCCCACGACCTCACCGACACCCTGCCCTTCACCCGCCAGCCACTCCAAACACGGCAGCGCGATGGCGTCAGAGCCGAGGAAAACGATCCGCAAGGCCATGCCGTCCGCCGCCGTTCAGTCCTCGAGTGTCTCGAGCTCGTCGTCTGATTCTTCGGACTGGCTGCGCCGCCGGGCCAGGCGCTGCTCCTTGCTCGTGACGCCGCCCTCCCGAACCTTGCCAACGAGGTCGAAGTAAAACGGGCAACCGTGCAGCCCGAACTCCTCCACGATCCCGGCTTCCAGGTAGCGACGGTAACTCTCCGTCAGCTTCTCCTCCCGGTTGCAGAAGATCCGGATGCGGAACGGCCGTGTGCCCGTTTGCGTGGCGTAATAGACCTTGAAGCGGCGGCCGCCAATCGCGGGCGGCGGGTTGCGGTCGGCCAGCATCTGCAGCGTCTGGTTCAGCCGCGCCGTCGGCATCTTCGTGTCGAGCAGCCGGTTGATCTTCACCGCGGCGTTCAGCATCCGGTCGATCTCGTATCCACTCAGGGCGGACACGAAGATCACGGGCGATCCGGGCGTGAAAAAGAGCCGGTCAAACAGCGCCTTTTCGTACTTCTCCCGATAGTCGCGCTCGCTCTTGAAACCCTGGATCCCGCCCTGCTCCTGGAACTCGCGATGCACGAGATCCCATTTGTTCACGACCACGATGATCGGCTTCTGCTCCTTGACCGCCTCGCCCGCGATGGCCTTGTCCTGCTGCGTCACGCCATCCAGCGCGTCGAGCACCATGAAGATCACGTCGGCCTGCTGGATCGCGTCGAGCGAGCGCAACCGGGAGAAATATTCGACGGGCGTCGCCAGCTTGGTTGCCGCACGGATGCCGGCGGTATCGATGAGCTTGAACGGGTACAGCTGCCCGTTGCGGCCCTTGAACTGGAACGGCAGCACAATCGCGTCACGCGTTGTGCCCGGCACATCACTGACGATCAGACGGTCGCTCTGCAGCAGGCGGTTGCCGAGTGAGGATTTGCCGACGTTGGGGCGACCGATGAAGCAGACGCACAGCGGGTCCGCCGCCGTCTTGCCGCTGCCCTCGACCTCCGGCGGCGGACCGAGCCGGCGCCGGATCTCCGCACGCAGTTCGGGCTCGCCCCGGCCGTGTTCGGCTGAAACGCGCAACGGTTCACCCAGCCCCAGGCGATAGGCCTCGGCCAACTCCACCTTTTCGTCGCCGAAGTCCGCCTTGTTGATCACGAGCAGGACGTCCTTGGCCGACTTGCGCAGCATCTGCGCAATGCGCGTATCGAGCGCCGTGATACCGTCGAGGCCGTCGATGACGAACACGATCAGGTCGGACGCCGAGATGGCGAAATCCACCTGCCGCTCCGACGCGGTGATCAGTTCCTTCGGCGTCTCCCCGCCCTTGAGCCCCAGCCCGCCCGTGTCGAGCAACGTGTAGCCGTCCTCCTCGACGTCCGCCGAGATGACGTCGCGCGTCACTCCCGGCTGGTCGTGCACAATGGAGATGCGCTTCCGGACGAGCCGGTTGAACAACCGGCTCTTGCCGACATTGGGACGTCCGACGATGGCAACGCTACGCATGGGAGCGATACGGATACAGGCTACAGGTGCGCAGCGCGAGTGTGGAGGCGGAAAGAGGCGGCGGCACGGACGGTTTGCTCACCCGGCCCGTTGCGCCGAGGGCGAGGCGTCGCCGACGAACCGCTCCACACGATTACAGGCTTCGATCAACTGCTCGTAGCTGGTGGCGAAACACGCGCGCACATGGCCGCGGCCGTTTTCACCAAAGGCCGAACCGGGCACGACGGCCACCTTCTGCTGCTGGAGCAGGCCGACCGAGAAATCCTTCTCGTTGAGCCCAATGGCGGAAACGTTGGGAAACGCGTAGAAGGAGCCGCGCGGGCTGTGACACGGCAGGCCGATCTCGTTGAAGCGCCGGACCACCAGGTCGCGGCGACGGTGATACTGTTCGCGCATGCGTTGCACGCTGTCCCAGCCGCGTTGCAACGCCTCGAGCGCCGCCTCCTGGGCGACGATCGAAGCGCACATCATCGAGTACTGGTGCACCTTCATCATCGCGTCGATCAGCACCGCCGGGCCACAGGCGTAGCCGATGCGCCAGCCCGTCATGGCAAACGCCTTCGAGAAGCCGTGAAGGAATATGGTCCGCTCCGCCATGCCGGGCAGGCTGGCGATGCTGGTGTGCGTGCCCTCAAACGTAAGCTCCGAGTAGATCTCGTCGCTCAGCACCAGGAGATCCTTCTCCCGGCAGAACGCCGCGATCTTTTCGAGCTGCTCGCGCGAGCAGGTGCCACCGGTCGGATTGCACGGCAGGTTCAGCACGAGGACCTTGCAGCCGGGCTGCCACGCCGCCGCGAGCGCCTCCGCCGTCAGCGCGAAGTTGTCCTGTGAATACGTCGGAACCGGGATGCCGACGCCGTGCACCAGCGTCACGCTCGGGTGATAAGAGACGTAGCAGGGCTGGTGGAACAGCACCTTGTCGCCCGGGTTGAGGAAGGCGCGAAAGGCCAGGTCCAGCGCCTCGGACACGCCCACGGTGACGATCACCTGGTCGTCCGGGCGGTACTCGACGCCAAAATGTTGGGCCACGTAGGTCGAAATCGCGCGGCGCAGTTCCAGAAGGCCGAGATTGGAAGTGTAATAGGTCTTGCCGCGCTCGAGCGCGTAGATGGCAGCCTCGCGGATGTGCCACGGCGTGACGAAGTCGGGCTCACCGACGCCAAGGGAAATGACGTCCTGTCCCTTCATCTTGGCGACCAGTTCAAAGAAGTCGCGGATACCACTCTTGGGTAGCGTCGCCACATGGCTCGCCACCCAGCGTTGCGGGTTGGTCTGCATGGTCCCGGGAGATTAAGGAGCCACCGTCAGCCGCGACCCCTGAGGCTCTTCGGTTTCCAGGAGGAAGCCTTGGTCCTTGTAGCAGCGCAGCATGAAATGCGTGGAGGTCGAGAGCACACCCTCGACGGTGGAAAGTTTCTCCGACACGAACGCCGCCACCTTCTGCAGCGTCGGCGCGCGGACGATGAGCAACAGGTCGTAGCCTCCTGAGACAAGGAAGCTCGACTGCACCTCATCGAAGCGGCTGATCCGCTCGGCCAGGCGGTTGAACCCACCACCCCGCTCCGGGGTGATCCGCACCTCGATGACCGCCTGGACGGCGGCGGCGGCGGCGGCCTCGCGCGAAAGGTCGAGCACCGGGCGCCAGCCGAGGAAGATTTTTTCCTTCTTCAACTGCTCCAAGTGCTGTTCCACGGCGGCCTCGGACAGTCCGGCGACCTGCGCCATCTGGGCGGTCGTAAGGCTGCCGCCTTCGAGTAACAGCTTGAGAACAGGGTTCATGGGAGCGGGCGATTGTTCCGGGAGCCGCTCTTTTGGCCAGACTGAAACGCACTCGGGTAAATTTCGCTGGAATCCGTCAGCCTTGGGGCCGTATTGCACCGGCGCTGCACCTATCTCCAGCCGAGGCTGGAAATTGGTCGGCCGATGCGCTCCTTTCGTCCCGGCCTTCGCCACCGTCCTCCATGTTTGAAAACCTGACCGACCGCCTCTCCTCCGCCCTGCGCAACCTGCGTGGGGTCGGCAAATTGTCCGAAGAGAACATGACCGACGCGCTCAAGGAGGTGCGGACGGCCCTGCTCTCGGCGGACGTGCACTTCAAGGTCGCGCGGGAGTTCATCGACCGGGTCCAACAGAAAGTGATCGGCGAGGAGGTGCTGAAGGGCGTCACCCCCGGGCAGCAGATCGTGAAGATCATTCACGACGAACTGGTCCGACTGCTCGGCGAAGGACAGACCGAACTCTCACCGGCGCGTCCGCTCAAGATCCTGATGGTCGGTCTGCACGGTTCCGGCAAAACGACCTCCAGCGCCAAACTGGGCCGCCTGCTCAAGAAGCGCGGTTATCACGCGCCCCATCTCGTGGCGTGCGATGTTTATCGTCCCGCGGCCATCGATCAGTTGGAGATCCTGGCGAAGCAGGAGGAACTCGGCTTCACGAGTGACCGGACGTCCAAGGATGTGCCGGCGATCGGCGCCGCCGGCCTGGCGGCCGCACGCGCAGCAAACGCCGACGTCGTGATCTTCGACACCGCCGGCCGGTTGCAGATCGATGAAGACCTGATCGCCGAGGTGAAGCGGCTGCGGGAACGCGTCGAGCCCGACGAGGTGCTGCTCGTGGCCGACGGCGCGTTGGGCCAGGAGGCCGTGAACGTCGCCAAAGCGTTTCACGAAGCGCTCTCATTGACCGGCCTCATCCTGACGAAGCTCGACGGTGACGCTCGCGGCGGCGCGGCCCTGTCGATCAAGTCAATCACCGGCGTGCCCATCAAGTTTGCCGGCACGGGTGAAAAGACCGGCGACTTCGAGGTGTTCCACCCGGATCGCCTCGCCTCCCGTATCCTCGGGATGGGTGACGTCGTTTCCCTCGTCGAGAAGGCGCAGGAGACGATCGACCAGGACGAAGCCGAAAAGATGGCGGAGAAGCTCCGCAAGGCGGACTTCAACCTGGAGGATTTTCTCTCGCAGCTGCAGCAGGTGAAGAAGATGGGCTCGATGCAGAGCATTCTCGGCATGCTGCCCGGGATGAACGGCCTCAAACTCGATGGAGACGCCGAAAAGGCGATGGGCCGCACTGAGGCGATCATCAAGTCGATGACGCTGCAGGAACGCCGCAAACCCGAGATTCTCAACGGCAGCCGGCGCCTGCGCATCGCCAACGGAGCCGGAGTGAAGGTCGTCGAGGTCAACCAACTCCTGAAACAGTTTCAGCAGATGCAGAAGATGATGAAGATGCTGAAAGGCTCGAAGGGGAAAAAGATGATGCGCCAGATGGAAGCGATGCGGGCGCAGGGCGGAATGCCCGGTTTCTGAGCAGCTCTTCGGAAGGCCTCCGCGCAATGCTCGCCACCGATGGCGAACGGCCCAGTCGAAGCACGGTTGGCGCTCACACCCCGCGCGCTTCGAGTTGATCGACCTGCGTGCCGTCCCGCGCTGGCGGAACGGTTGCTCAACCGTTGCCCCCTCACCGCGGTGGCGCGGCGCGGCTTGTCAGGTGCTCGAGGATTTCGCGACAGAACGCGGCGGTTTCGGCGCTGCCGGCTTCCCGGGCCAGGCGCTCTCCGACGGTCAGCACGTCGATCGCTTCGTTCACCCGGCCGGTGCGGGCGTACGCTTGACCGAGGAAAAGCGCCGCGCGCGGATTCTCCGGTTGCGCCTCGCGATAAAGCTCCAACGGCCGGACCGCCTCGGTCACGCGTCCGCGCACGAGCAGCCACACGCCCCAACCCGCGTTGATCTCGCCGTCCTGCGGTCGCAGCTCAAGCGCGGCCCGATAGTGCCGCTCCTCCGACGCCTCGTCATTCCGCTCTGCGGCCGCGCGAGCTGAGCGCATGTGCCACTGGGCCAACATCACCTGCGCAATCTCCTGCCCCGGATTGGAGTCGTAGAGCGACTGGAGGTACTTGCCGGCAGACTCGAGTCGCCCCTGCTCCATTTCAAAACGTCCAAGCAGCGCGAGCGCCTGCGGATAACTGGGACGCAGCGAAAGCACGTGCTGTAAGCGCGCCACGCCTTCCTCCCGCTCCCCCAAAGCCAGCAAGGCCGCTCCCAACTGGTGATTCGAATCCACGTCGTTCGGGGCGCGCACGACCGCTTCACGAAACGCTTCAGCCGCCGCCCGCACCTCTCCCAAGTCGCCCAGCACCGCTCCCAAGGTATTGTGTAGTTCGAAGGCTTCCGGCGCGCGATCCAGACCCTCCTTTATGACCCGCAACGCCTCCAGCGGCTCGCCGAGCAACCGATGCGCTTCCACGAGGTTCACGTAGGCCATCACCGGAGTGCGATCCGGCGGTGTGCGCGCGATCGATTCCTGGAAAGCGCGGCGCGCCAGCGCCGGTTCGCCAAGCTTGAGGTAAAGGTCGCCGAGCAACTGGTGCGCCACCGGGTTCTCCGGCGCTTCTTCGACCGCCCGCTCAAGCAGCGACCGTCCGCGATCACCACGTGCAGTTTGGAACGCGATCGTGCCGAGCAACTGCAAACGATCCGGGTCGAAACACCACGCGTTGATCTCGTCGAGCCACGGATCGGGCGGGTCGCGAAAGCGGCCCGCTTCCCGGCCCAACCAACGGTGGCGTCGGGCGCCTGCCTCATCACCCGCGGCAGCCAGCCACTCCGCGTGCAGGTTCTGCGCGGGTGAAAAATCCGGCGCATCGCGCACCAGCTCCGCAATCGCCTGGCGCGCCTCGTCTTCGCGTCCCGCCTGCAGCGCGAGTCGAGCCAGCCCAAGGCGCGCATACAGATCGCCCGGCAACAGCGCGAGCCGGCGGCGGTACGCTTGTGCGGCCTCGTCAGGTTGTCCGGTTTTCAAGGCTTGGTCGCCCAAGCGCTGCCACGCGGGCGCATAGTCCGGCGCCGCGGTGACCGTCTGGCGCCACAGTTGGACCATCGCGCCGTCATCGCTGACCATGCGGCGCAGTTCCGCCCGGTAGTAGGGCCAGCGCCCCTCCGCGGGCTGCTCCTGTTGCAGGATCGCCCAGCAGGCCTCGGCTTCGGCCGTGAATCCATTGGCATGATACAAGCGCCCGAGGTCCGCCAGGGCGGCCAGTGGCTGCTCCGCCGTGGCAAGTTCCCGATGAGCCTCCCGCAACCGTTGCATCACCTTGGTCGAGACGGGTGCTTCGGCCGGAGGCGGCGGCGCGAGCTGAACGCGGTCGCGCAACGTGGCGCTTCGGTAAACTCGCCAGCCGCCGACGCCCAGCGCCGCAACGGCCACAAGCAACGACAAGCTCACGAGGCCCCGGCGCAGCCAGGGCGTACGTGCTTTCGTCATGGCTGCAGCCTCCAAAGCGTCACGGCGCTCATCTCCTCGAAGGGTTCGAACGCGTGAAAACCGCCCGTCACGATTTCCGGCCGTCCATCACCATCGAGGTCACCCGCGTCAGCTGTGATCAATTGAATGGGTTTGTGCGCCAGGACGTGCGGCGTGAAGCGCTGCCGGCCGTCGTTGATCCACGCCATGACCGAGACGGCGCCGGGCTGGTCCCAATCGGCAAAGCCGCTGACAGCGAGCAGGTCCTGATGACCGTCCCCATCGAGGTCCGCGGCCACCGGCGCGTACGCGCCCGGCAGGTCTCCAACGCGTCGATACACAAAGCCGGTCCCGGTGTTTTCCAGCCATTGCAACCCATGCCAGGGCCGATGGCCGCGGACCGCGTAGTCGAAACCGTCGCCGTTCGTATAGACCAGGTCAGGTCGACCATCGCCGTTCACGTCCGCGACCGACAGGCCGCTGCTGCCAAAGTCCTCATTCGTGGATCCCCACACGATCCCCGAATTGAACTCACCCCGACCCCGATTGCGGAAGACGTGAACCTCTTCCCATTCCTGCGAGAGTAACACCGCGAAATCCGGGCGGCCGTCGCCGTCGAAGTCCGTCACTGGGGCGTGGATCGCGCCGGACTGGCGACTGATGACATGACTCTCAAACTGCCAGTCGCCGAGATTGCGCATCCACCGCGACTCGCCTTGCGCGTAGCCGAACTGGGCGACCACCAAGTCCAACCGGCCGTCGGTATGGCCGGACAAGTTCGCCGCCCGGACGTCGGTCACCCGCGCCACGTTCTGCAGGAGCACGCGGCGTTGGAACTGCCCGTCGCCCAGGTTTTCGAGCACCGCGATCGCGCCGATCAGATCGTTGTTCGGCGAGATCTGCCCCATGCTCGCCACCAGCACATCCTTGTCGCCGTCGCCGTCCACGTCAGCCGTGGCCACATGCGCCGGGCCGGCGATGTCCGGCCCGATCACCTGCTCGCTGAACGTGCCGCGCGGCGACTGCCGGATCCAACGAACCGAGTTCTTCTGCCCTTCGGAATAGAGGATGTCGACAAGGCCGTCCTGATCGAGGTCATCCAAAAACACGTGCGTGATCAAGGGACGGCCAAACTCGCTCACCGGCGCGCCCACGGGTTCAGCCACATAGTTCAATGTCACCTTCCGGGTGGGAGCCGCTTTGGGCTGCAGCCCGGCACCAACGTCCGGAGCTCGATCAGAGCAGGAGGAGGCCACGAAGAGGACGGTGGGAAACAGGACCAGTCCAAGGGCAGAGAAAGCAGGGCGAAACGGACGCACAGGTGGGCGAGAGTAGCGAGGGGCGGCGCGAGGGCGCCAGTCGGAAGCGCAGAGCGGCACGTTTTGACGTCAATCCGCGGATACAGCGGAGGCGAGGAGCCGACCGCCGCCACCGCAAAGGATCTCAAAAGCAAAACCTCGACCAACAATCATCGGACATTTCCGCAGTGGCGTTTCGGATCGGAGTTGTTCTCACTGGCGGCCCTCTCCTGACGCGCGCCGCCCCCGCGCGATCGTTCTCCCCTTCAGCTCCATGTCTTCGACCAAGCCTCTCGGGTTGCCGGAAAAACTCGCCTACGGCTGCGGCGATTTCGCGTCGTGCCTCTACTGGCGCACCTTCATGGTGTATCTGCCATTCTTTTACACCGACATCTTTGGCATCTCTGCCGCCGCGCTCGCCACGATGCTGCTGGTCAGCCGGATCTGGGATGGCGTGAACGATCCGATCATCGGAATGTGGGCGGATCGCACCGAGACCCGCTGGGGTAAGTTCCGTCCCTTCATCCTCTTCGGCGCGGTACCGTTCGCCGTCCTGGGTGTGCTGACGTTCACCACTCCGGACCTCGGCACGACCGGAAAGCTGGTCTGGGCCTACCTGACCTACAACGGGCTAATGATGCTCTACACGGCCGTGAACATCCCGTACACCTCGATGCTCGGCGTCATGACGACGACCGCGGCCGACCGGACGCAGCTTTCCTCGGTCAAGTTTGTCTTTGCTTTCACGGCCGGGCTCGTGGTGTCGGCAACGCTGCTGCCCCTGGTGGACTGGTTCGGCAACGGCAACGCCCAGCGCGGCTGGCAACTGGCGTTCGTCCTGTACGGACTCGTGGCCGTCGCGTTCTTCCTGATCACGTTCTTCGGCACACGCGAGCGGATCAAGCCGGCCGCCGATCCGAGAGCCTCGGTGCTCCGCGACCTGCGTTACGTTTTTACCAACCGGGCCTGGGTGCTGCTGACGGCGACGACGCTCACCTGGATCCTGTTCGTCGGCATGCGGAGCTCGGTCTCGGCACACTATTTTAAGTACTACATCTATAATGGCTCGGCGGATACATCGCTCTCATTTCTGGGCTATGACTTCACGCTGACCGGCCTGCTTTCATCCTTCAACAGCCTCGGGCAGGCATCATCCGTGCTCGGTGTGTTGATGACGGGGTTCCTTTCGACGCGCTTTGCCAAGCGCCCGCTCTTCCTGGTTCTGTTCACCCTCGCGATCCTCTGCACGGCGTCCTACTACTTCCTGCCCCCGGGCCAGCTGGGGGCGATCTTTGCAATCGAAGTCGTGGGCAACCTCTCCGGGGCGCCGCTGCCCGTGCTCTTGTGGGCGATGTATGCGGACACGGCTGATTATGGCGAATGGAAGACCGGCCGCCGAACCACCGGCCTGGTTTTCTCCGCCTCCACGATGAGCCAGAAGATCGGCTGGGCCGTCGCCGCGTTTATCGCGCTGCAGTCGATGGATCTCGCTGGTTTCCAGGCGAACGTGGTTCCGACCGCGGAAGTGAAGGACAGCATCGTCCGGCTGATGAGTCTCTATCCTGCCGCGCTAGGCGTGCTCTCGGTCGTCATCTTCCTCTTCTACCCGCTCAGCGACCGTCGCGTCGAAGAGATGAACGAGGAACTCAAAGTCCGCCGCGCCGAAGCGGGTGGAGCCACCGCTTGATCGCATTCCGTTTTCTCTTTCCAGCCAGCCAGCCATGACACAGTCGCCCGCCTGTTCCACTGCTTCGAAAGCCGCGTTTCCCGATGGATTCACCTGGGGAGCCGCCACGTCCTCCTACCAGATTGAAGGCGCCGCCCAGGGCGACGGCCGTGCGCCATCCGTTTGGGACATGCTCTGCCGCCGGCCCGATCGGATCTGGGAACGGCAATCGGGCGACGTGGCCTGCGATCATTACCACCGCTTCCGCGACGATGTCGCGTTGATGAAGGAGATTGGACTGAAGGCGTACCGGTTCTCCGTCGCCTGGCCCCGCGTCATCCCAGGGGGCACCGGCGCGGTCAACGAGCCCGGCCTGGCCTTCTATGATCGTTTGGTGGATGCCCTGCTCGAAGCCGGTATCCAACCGTGGGTGACCCTTTTCCACTGGGACTACCCGTACGAACTGTATCTGCGGGGCGGTTGGCTGAATCCGGACAGCCCGCGGTGGTTTGCGGACTATGCCCGAGTGATCGTGGACCGGCTTTCAGATCGCGTGAGCCACTGGATGACGCACAACGAACCCCAGTGCTTCATCGGCTTGGGCCTGCACACCGGGGAACATGCGCCCGGCGACCGCCTTGGGCTCCAGGAGGTGCTGTTGGCCGCGCATCACACGCTGCTCGCGCACGGCGACGCGGTGCAGGTGATCCGGGAACGCGCGAAGACACCACCACGGGTCGGCTGGGCCCACACCGGCGACATCCCTTACCCAGCGACCGACTCCGCGGACGACCTCGCCGCCGCGCGGGAGGCATGGGAGACGGTTCGTCCCGACTCGGTGTGGAGTCACACGTGGTGGAACGATCCGCTGTTCCGCGGCGAGTATCCGGAAGCTGGATTGCGCGCTTACGGTGCGTTCGCCCCGCGCTTCACGGCCGCCGACATGCGGCGGATCGCGCAGCCCCTCGACTTCTTCGGAACCAACAATTACCGGGCCTTTCCCGTGCGCCGCTCGGCCGACGGCGGAATCGAACGCGTGCCGTACGCCGCCGGTGGTCCGCTGAGTCACAACGACTGGACCATCGAACCCCAGCTCTTGCGGTGGGCGGCCCGCCATCCGTACGAGCGTTACGGCAAACCGGTTGTGATCACCGAGAACGGTTTCGCCGGGCTCGACTGGGTGGCGCGGGACGGGCGCGTGCCGGACTTCAATCGGATCGACTATCTCCACCGCCACTTGCTGGGACTGCGCGATGGGCTGCAGGACGGCGTCCGCATCGACGGCTACTTCGCCTGGAGCCTATTCGATAACTTCGAGTGGAACTTTGGATACAAGTACCGGTTCGGCCTCATTCACGTGGATTATGCAACCCAGCGGCGGACGTTGAAAGAGTCTGCCCGCTGGTACGGCACGGTGTGCCGAAGCAACGGAGCCGTCCTGGACTAAGCTCCGGCGACCCGCGTTTCCGGCGTCACCGGCCGTTCGAACCGACCGGCTCGCCGGGCGCGTCGGCCCGGCCGTTGGAGGGGCTGGAGAGTGCCCAAAGCTCCGCGAGCGCGCGATCCAGCAACTGAACACGCACGGGCTTTGTCAGGTGTTGCCGGAACCCGGCCCGTTGACTGCGGGCAATGTCCTCCTCCATCCCATACCCGGAGAGGGCAATTCCAACGATGGGTCGCACGGCGGACAATTCGGTCATGAGGTCGCAGCCACTTCCGTCGGGCAGGCCGATGTCGGAGATGAGCAGGTCGAACTCCGTTTTCGCCGCGGTCTCCCGCGCCTCCGCCAAGGACGCCGCACACGTCACCACCAAACCACGACGCGAAAGCACGTGCGACAAGGTCACGCGCGTCGGTTCATGATCCTCCACCAGCAGAACGCGGCGCGGCCTCGACGTGCGGCGCGCAGGGCCATCGTCGATCAGAACCGGCTCCGAATCGCCGCCCCCCTTCCGATCCTCCGGTCGCGACAGTTCGCTCGCCGGCGTGGCCAACGGCAGCTCGATCACGAACGTCGCCCCCTGGTCGCGCCCCGGGCTTTCCGCCCGGATCGTGCCGTGGTGCTGCTCCGCCAACATCTGCGAAATCGCCAGCCCAAGGCCGACACCACCAAACCGGTGCGAGCCACCGCTCCCGGCATGATCGCCCTGCACAAACGCGTCAAAGATCCGCGCGAGCTCGGTTGAAGTGAGCCCGATCCCCGTGTCGGTCACGCGTACCTGCACGCTCCCGGCGGCCACATCCACAAAGCTGCTCACCTCGAGCCGCCCACGAGCCGGGGTGAATTTCACCGCGTTTTTCAGTACGTTCCAGAAGATCTGCTGCAACCGGACGGCATCGCCCCAAACATGCGCCGGCGCGCGGTCGAGCTTCAGCACCACGTCAAGCTGCTTCTGGTTCACCTCGGCATCGACCGTTTCCAGGGCCGCGTGCACAATCGCGTGAACGTCGACGATCCGCAGATCGAGCGGGAGCTTGCCGCGCGAGATCCGGGTCAGGTCAAGCAGGTCGTCGATCAAGCGCGCCTCGAGTTCGACGTTGTTGCGGATCGTCAGGAACGAATCCCGAATCTCCGGCGCCAGCGTTTCGTTTTCCGCTGCCTCGCTTGCCAGCAGCAACACCGGATTCAGCGGCGTCCGCAGTTCATGTGAGAGCGCCGCGAGGAAATCATCCTTCGCGCGCGACGCCGCCAAGGCGCGGTCGCGCGCGATCTCAACCTCGCGCTCGACCTGCTTCCGGCTCGTGATGTCATTCAACACCCCCAATAGGCCCACCACCTCGCCATCGAGCGTACGCTCCGGCACGTACACAATGTGCATCCAACGCGGTCCGAGCGACGGATACGGAATCTCCAGCTCGTAATCGACCCGTTGTCCCGACAACGCGAGTTGCAGGTGCTGACGGATCAGGTCGTACGCCGCGTGCCCCTCGATGTCGGCCACATGCAGGCCGAGGATTTCATACGGCTCGCGACCGAAGCGCTGCGCGTACGGGCGATTCGCAAACTTGAAGCGGTGCGCGCGGTCGATCAGCACCAGGTAAACGGTCGCGTGATCGGTCACGAGGCGGAGCTGCCGCTCGCTCGCGCGCAGAGCCGCGTCAGCCCGCTTTTGTTGCGCCAGCTCGCGTTGCAGGGCAGCGTACAGGTTGGCGTTGTCGATCGCGATCGCCGCCTGCGCGGCCAACGCGGCGAGGATCTTTTCCGACGTGTCGTTAAAGATCCCTGGGCGCGCGTGCCCGAAACATAATCCGCCGAGCAACTCACCGGCGCGCGAGATCACCGGGACGGCCAGAAAGCTCCGGATGTTCAGCCGGTTCTCGCCCGGGGTGTCGCCCCAGAACCATTCGTCGCTGAGGTCGTTCAAACGCACCACCCCCGCGTCGCGCAGCCGCGCCCCAAACAGCTCGGACCCCTGCAGGCGGCGCAATTCGGCCAGGTCCTCCCGCGAGGCGCCCGAAACGGTGAAGAGCGTCTGCCGTTCGCCGCGCTCGTTCACCACGTTGAAATAGAAGGCGCCAAACGCGGCCCGGCTCACCTCGCGGCCTGCGTCCGTCACCGTCTGGACAATACGCTCGAGGTCCAGCTCGGCCACCAGCGCGTTGCCCACTCGATTCAGCGTCTCCAAAATGTGGGTACGCTCGGCCAGAACCTCCTGCGCGCTCCGCAGCTCCGTGATATCCGTGTTCGTGCCGAACCAGCGCCGAATCCCGCCCGACTCATCCCGAATCGGCACGGCGCGGGAAAGGAACCACCGGTAGCCGCCTTCCCGGCCGCGCATCGGGAACGTGTCCTCCCATACTTTGCCCTCCCGGAACATCTGCCGGTATCGCTCCTGCACCCGCTCCTGATGGTCCGGATGCACCAGGCTCCAGTCGCCATTCGTCGGCATGTCCCCCAGCCGGAGGCCCGTGTACTCTGTCCAGCGCTGGTTGTACCAGTAAACGCGCCCGTCCGGCTCCGCCATCCAGGCGAAAAGCGGGATGTTGTCGGCGATCTCGCGGAAACGCGTTTCGCTTTGCCGCAGCGCCTCCTCGGCGCGTTTGTACGCCGCCACATCCAGATTGATGCCGGCCCAGCTCGTGACATGCCCACGGTCGTCGCGCACCGGCACGCCGCGGCTGAGCACCGGGTGCCATTGCCCGTCGGCGCCTTGCAACAGGTACTCCGCTTCCCACACCGCGCCGCTCTTCACGCAAGCGGCCCAATCCCGTGCGGTCGTCTCACGCTGGTCGGGATGCAATGCCTGGACCCAACCGTCGCCCGAAAACTCCTCCTGGGTCTGCCCAATCAGCTTCAGCAGCGACTCGCTTGCATAGACGTTTCGTCCGGTGGCATCACACACCCAGATGCCGTAGTTGATCGATTCACCAATGCCGCGATAAAGCTGCTCGCGACGCCGCAGTTCCTCCTCCTGGCGCTTCCTTTCGGTGATGTCGCGCGCGATCTTCGACACGCCCACCGTGCGCCCCTGCGCGTCGCGAATTGGCGACACGGTCAGGGAGACATCGATCGGATGGCCGTCCCGGTGCAGACGGACTGTCTCAAAATGGTCAATACGCTCACCCTGCCGCACGCCCCTGGCGATGCGCGGCTCCTCGCCCACCCGGTCCGGCGGCACAATCCGCAGGATCGACTGGCCGATCATCTCAATCGCGGTGTATCCAAACAATCGTTCGGCGCCACGATTCCAGCTCGTGATGATTCCATCCAGCGACTTGCTGATGATCGCGTCCTCGGACGATTCTACGATGGCCGCCAGCTGCCGTGTGGCCGCGTCGGCCCGCTTGTTTTCCGTGATGTCGTTGAGCGCCGTCACCCAGCCGCGCACAACGCCCGCCGGATCACGATCCGGCACATGTGACACGCTGAGCCAGCGACGTCCGAGGCGCGGGAACTCAATCTCAATCTCGTAATCCACCCTCACGCCCGCGAGCACGAGGTCCACATACGGCTTGATCTGCTCGTACGCCTCGGGCCCCACCACGTCGGCAAAATTCCGCCCCACGACATCCTGCGCCTTCAGGCCCCGCCGCTCGAGGTAGGCACGGCTGGCGAACATGAATCGGCGCTGCGCATCGCACTGCGTCAGCATGACCGGGGAGATGTCGGTGATCAGCCGCAGTTGCGCCTCCGCCGCGCGCACCGCTTCCTCAGCGCGGTGGCGCTCAATCGAGATGGCCGCGGTGCGCGCGAGAAAGCGCGTGGTGGCGAGCTCTGCCGCGGAGGGCTCGCGGCACTCACGATAGTAACCGCCGATCGTGCCCAGCAGCACGTCTCCCTTGCCGAGGATCGGCATCGACCACACCGCTCGCAGCCCAACGCCGAGCGGATGCTGCTGATGACCCACCCAGGACGCCGCGTTTTCGATATCGCGCGTGATGACCAGTTGGCGGCGCGCGGCCGCCTGGCTGCAGGTGCCGACGTCCGGTCGGACCGGGATTCCGTCGACGGCGCGGTTGTAAGCGTCCGGCAGACTCGGCGCGGCCCCGTGACGCAGGGTGTGGTGCGTCGCGTCGTACTGCATCACAAAACCTGCGACGCCCTCGTGGTTCTGTTCGATCGTCCTCACGAGTTCCGTCAGGACAGCCTCCAACGGTGCGGCCGACGCGAGGAGTTGCAGCGCACGGCTCTGACCGGCGATCAGGTTCTCCGCTCGTTTCCGCTCGGTGATGTCGAGGAAGACGCTGATCGTTCCGGCGAACCGGCCGTCACCATCGTGCAGCGCGTCGATATTGTTGCTGATGACCCAGCGCGTCCCGTCTGGCCGTTCAAGAATGGACTCGGCGTCGCGGAAGCCGCGACGCTCCCGCAGCGCCACGCTCATCGGCCGCCGGTCTAGGGGCAGCGGACGGCCTTCCACTGAATAGGACGGAAGCTGCGCGCTGAACTCGGCGTACGGCATGTTCGGCAGGGGTTCGCGTCCCCACAAGTTGACGGCGCGCTTGTTGAAGAACGTGATCCGGCCCTGTGCGTCGCACGTGTAGATGCCGGCCGGCATCAGCGACATCAACCGATTCATCCGTTGCTCGCGATCGAGCAGAGCCTGCTCCGCGCGCTTCCGGCCGTTGATCTCCTGGATGACGCCGATCATGCCGAGCACTTCACCCGATTCGCTGTAGACGCCGCGTCCGCGCGCGGCCACCCAGCTCACGCCGCCAAACGGCCGCAGGATCCGATATTCAATGTCGTAGTCGCTGCGCGTGACGAGAGCCTGCTCGACCGAGCGCCTCGCCCGTTCCGCATCGTGTTCGTCCAGGAGTCCGCGGAGCGCGGTCCAGGTGATGACCGGGCCCGGTGCGACTCCGAAGATGTCCGCCGCGCGGGGCGAAAGCGTCACGATGTCGGTTGCCGCATCCCAGCTCCAGTCGCCCGAGTTTGACGCGGCCAGCGCCAGTCGCACCCGATCCGCTCGAGCCTGGGCCGACAGCTCCTCCTCTTTTGACTCCGTGATGTCGATGACCGAGCCGATGAAGCCGAGAAACTCTCCGTCGCGCCCAAACCGGGGCGCCGCGGCATTCAACGCCCAACGATAGACGCCGTCCACCCTTCGCACTCGATACTCAAGCCGCAACGGCCGGCGTGCAGTCGCCGCCTCCAGCAACGCTTCCTCGGTCGGCGCTCGGTCATCGACGTGGATCGCCTGCAGCCACCCGTATCCAGCCGAATCGGACACGCTCTGCCCGGTATAGTCGTACCAGGCCTTGTTCAGGTAGTGACAATAACCCGTCGCATCCGCGATCCACATGATCACGGGCGAGTGTTCCGCCATGTTGCGGAAACGATGTTCGCTCTCTCGCAGGGCAGCCGCGGCACGGGCCCGCTCCACCAAGGGCCACACGCGCGCAGTGACGTTCTCCAGCAAATCCAGTTCGTCGTCGGTCCAGCGGCGTGGCTTCTCGTCGGCCACGATGAAGAGCGCAACGAGCCGCTTGTCGCGACTGTGCGGCACGAGCACACAACTGCGGATGCCGAGCGCCTGAAAGCGTGCCGCGTACGGTTTCGTCTGCTCGTCCGACACCACGTCAGTCAGGACATTCGACTGCGAAGGACACGCTTCCCACCACTCGATGGCACCAAACTCGGCCCGATCGTATTCGCCCGCCACGCTGGGAACCCCCTCGCGGGCCCAGTCGTCGCGCACGACAATCGTGTCCGGTTGAGTGCCGGGTTCCGCAAAATAGCAGCGCGCCACTTCCAGGTGTTCACCCACAACCCGGGTTGTCTCGCGCACAATCTCGACCTCCGAGCCGAGCAGCGCCAGCCGCCGGGACAGCTCCGCCAGGACCGCATCGTGCCGCTCCCGACGCTTCTGCTCGGTCACGTCGATGAGGAGGTTGACCGCACCCGTCGTTTCGCCGGCGCTGTCACGAATCGGCTGTGGATAGACCAGAACGTGACGCCGCGTGCCATCCGCCCGTTCCAGGATCAATTCGTCCCGTGGGGAAAGCGCCCCATCCGGCTTTGGCAGCGTGTTCGCGGGGCTTCCATCCGGCCGACAAATTCGGACAACCGTGTCTCCCTCCTGACCGAGCGCGGGAACGTGCCCCCAGAGCTCGGCCGCCGCGGTATTGTAAAACTGGATGCGTCCGCGCTGATCCGTCGTGTAAACGCCGGCTGGGATCTGAGACAGGATGCCGTGCAGCTGTTGCTCACTCGCCCGCAACGCCTCCTCGGCGCGGGCTCGCTCTACCCAGGGCCAGACGCGGGCCGCCACGTTCTCGACCAGCGCCACTTCCTCCTCCTTCCAGGCGCGCGTCGTTTGGCTCGTGATCACCAACGACGCGGCCCACGCACCACCACGCAGGATGGCGGCGCTGCAGTAGGACAGGATGCCCAGTTCCTCGTAGGCTTGGGCAAAGCCCTGCGTCAGCGGATGGGTGGCCACGCTCTCGATCACCAGCCGACCGTTCTGAATTTGCTGCCGCCACTCTGGCGTGCCGTAAGCATCGAGGGAGAACTTCCCCGTCACCGACGCGGTCGTTGACGAGCTACGCCAGTCGTAGCTGACCCGCAGTTCCGCCGGGTTCTGCGGGGAGGCTTCGATAAAGTGGCAGTGACTGGCCTGTAAGTACCGGCCCAGCATCTCAGTGGCGACCTGCAGAATCTGCGACTCCTGCTCCAGCCCGCCGACCCGCGCGCTGATGTCGCTGAGCAGGTTCGCATGCGCCAACTGCACCTTTGCCTGCTGCGTCAGTTCACGCTCCCGCCGGCGCACACGAGCCATGTGCACGTGGGCCCGGACGCGTGACAACAGTTCACGGGCGCTGAAGGGTTTGACCAGGTAATCGTCGGCACGCGCATCGAACGCTTCCGCGCTCGCCTCACCCCCGGCTCGCGCCGAAATGAGCACCACCGGCGTCAGTTGCAGCGTGGGATCACTTCGAATTGCGCGCAACAGCCCGAGCCCGTCGAGCCGCGGCATCATGACGTCGGTCAGGACGAGTTCGAAGCTCCCGGCCCGCAGCATTTCCAGCGCCGCCTGACCATCGGCCGCCAGATGCACGTCGTAATCCGGCCCGAGCAGATGCTCGAGGTAGGCGCGCATGTCGGCGTTGTCGTCGACCAGCAGGATGCTGGCGCGAGGCCCCTTCGTATCGGGCTCATTGTTACTCGCCTCGGCCGGGGCGGCCACGGGCGCGGACCAACGCGCGAGCTCTTCCGGCACCAGCAATGGCTCCGTCGGGCGGGCCGGCACCGCGAAGGCGTCGCCTTCGCTCCGGATCGGCAGCCGCACGCTGAAGGTGGTGCCTTGCCCCTGTTCGCTGTGAACGTCGATGGCACCCTCATGCAGTCGCACCAGTTCCTGCACCAACGCGAGCCCGATTCCCGTCCCTTCGTGGGTGCGGCTGCGGCTGCCGTGGACACGGTGAAAACGCTTGAACAGATTGGGCAGCTCCGCCGCCGGGATGCCCACGCCCGTATCCTGCACAGTGAGGACGATCTGTTCGTCCTCGCGTCGCAACGAGAGCCGGACCGCGCCTTGGAACGTGAACTTGTACGCGTTCGAGAGCAGGTTGAAGATGATCTTCTCCCACATCCCGCGATCGAGCCGGAGTGCCGGCAGACCCGGGTCGCAGTCGACGGAGAACTCGAGGCCGGCATTCTCCACCACTGAACGGAAAACGGCCGCGAACTCCTCCGTCAGCGCAGCCGCATCCACGAGTTCGAACTGCGGGTGCAACCGCCCCGCCTCGACCCGCGCGAAATCGAGCAGCGTATTCACCAACCGGAGCAGTCGCCGTCCGTTGCGATGCGCCATCCGGAGCTGTTCCGCCACCGCGGGACGGAGCTCACCGCTACCCGTGGTGAGCAACTCCTCCAGCGGCCCGAGCATCAGAGTCAGCGGCGTGCGGAACTCATGACTGACATTGCTGAAAAACTCGGACTTCGCCCGGTCCAGTTCCGCCAGCGCCTCCAGGCGCCGCCGTTCCTCCGCCAGCGTCCGGATGTTTGACAGCGCGGCGGCGATCTGTCCGGCCAGCAGGAATACGAATCCGCGATAAGCCGCGTCCGGCGGGCGATACGGATTCAGCCCAACCACGAGGAAAGCGTCCGGCTTGGGCCCGGAAAGATGGCCGATTGGCGCGACCAAGGCCTGCCGGATTGGCACGGCCGCATCCGGCGCCAAGTCCGGGTCGAGCGGCACCGCCACGACCCCCGGATGCTCGAGAATTTCCTGGATCGGCCAGGGCGCGTCCGGAGCATCAACCTCAAAAAACTCCGGCCGGCGTCCCGGCGGCAAATGATCGCCATGAGCACAAGCCAGCCTCGCCCCGCGGCCGTCCTGCTCCAGCTGATACACCAGTGCGAAGGGGGTGTCCTGCGGTCGGTTGGCCAACTGTCGTTGAGTTGTGGCGAAGAGGTCGTCCTCCGTTTTGACCGCCGCGAGCTCGGCGCCGAGC
>JAEWIY010000128.1 GCA_023386835.1 Verrucomicrobiota bacterium | reverse complement strand
ACCATAAACACGCTGAACACGACCGGGCTCATTCCGACCTCGCGTGTGCAGAACAACGAGAAGAACGGCAGGACGAACGAGTAGACCAACCCGAGGAGCAGCAGGCAGCCCAGCAACTCGCGAAAGTTGCGTTCTCTCAGGATGAAGCGAAAGGGTCCGAGCACCGGTTGCATGTTGGGCCGCTCGCACACTGCCGCCGGGGGACCAAGCCGCCAATGGGAATCGCCGGCCAGCGCGCGCCCCGATGCCGCCCAAAGTGGGGCTTTTACCCTCAATCGGCGCCTCTCGCGCGCCGAATAGGAAGCATCACATTCTGGCCATTACAGTCCTGCCGTCCTTGCCATGAGCGGCCGCTGCTCGCCGTCGCCAAGCGTGTGGTGTGCGTGCTGGTGTTGGTTTGGAGCGCGGTGACGTCGCTGGCGCAGGATTCCGTTATCTTCGCCCTTTTGGCTGACCCGACGGGTGGGGAGCGGGCGCGGATCGAAAGTGTTCACGAGCTGGCTACGCTGGCGCCGGCGCACCAGCACCAGGAGCACGCGATCGATCTGGAGGCGCGGGTGACGTTTGTCGACATTCCTTGGAAGCTGCTCTGGATCGAAGGGGATGGCGTGACATCGTATCTGCAGCTCAACGACAACGTGCCCGGGCTGGCGAGCGACCAGCGCATCCGGATCACCGGGCTGCTGACGCCCGCCGAAGGACTGCGGTCCGATCGTGTGCGGATCCGGGTGCTTGAGCCTTTTGATCCAGTTACCTCGATCTCAATTCAGTCCGGCTTCTTTGAATCGGTCCGCTATGACCAGCGGGTCGTGACGGTCGAGGGGTACGTGCAATCCCAACAGGTGGTCGACGCTGAGCACCTGCGCCTCACGCTGATCATTGAGGGCCGACTCGTCGCCTGCGTGGTGCCACCCGGGCGGCTCGACCGGCGTCCGGACTGGCGGGGCAAGTTTGTGCGCGTGCGGGCGCTCTATGCCTTGGCGCCGGATCCGCACGGGTCGGGCGTTCACCCGCAGCTCTGGGCGCCGCAGCCCTCCGACGTCCAGGAGTTGCCGGCCTTGGGCCGGACCATTCCGCGCGCCGGGGTGGACGTTGAAAGCCAAACCGGGTCCCTCACGATCAATGATCCCAGCCAGGTCTGGAGCCTGAGCAGCGAGGAGAAAAACCTGAACTACCCGCTTCGGATTGAAGGACGGGTGAATCACATCGATCGCGAATGGCGTTTGTTGTGGCTCCAAACCGACGCGGCTCCCGGCTTCATCGAGCTGTCGAGTTCCGCGCCGGACATGGCCGCGGGTCAACGCGTTCTGATCGAGGGTTCGATCGTGCCGGCGCGCGGATTGTCGGCGGATAAGGTCAAGGTCACGGTCCTGGAAGAGCATCAGCCTATCCAACCGATGGATACACGGGGCCGCATCAGCGAGATCACGGTGTTTGACCGGCAGGTGGTCCTCGTGGAGGGCTACGTGGATTCGGAGCGGATCGTGGATGCGCAGCATCTGCGGCTCGGCCTGATCGTGGAGAACCGCCACGTCGTGTGCTGGGTGCCGTCCGCCCGGTGGGAAAACCTTCCGAACTGGCGCGGCAGCTTTGTCCAGGTACAGGCGCTCTATTCCGGTCGTTCCGACCCGACCGGAACGGAAACCATCGTCGAACTGTGGCTGAATCGGCCCGAGGACCTGGTGGTCACCGGCCGGTTGGCGGAGGACCCCCGCTTTCGGCTGCCGTTAACGGCCATCAATGAAGTCCATCGCGCCGGGCTGGGCGATCTGGTCCGCCTCAGCGGGCGGATCCTGCGCCGCGAAGCGGGAGTGTCGCTCGTGCTGCGGGATGACACCGGATCGATGGAGGTGTTTTCGGCGCAGGAGGAACGGCTGCCAGCGAATGCGGCCGTGGAGGTGGTCGGACGTGTGGCCTTGAAGGGTGCCCGGTGGGTCGTTCAGGATGCGCTCTTTCGGCGGCTGCAACTGACGCCCGTGTCGGTCGATGGTCTCGCAGCCGATCCGGATCGGCCGCTGCGGAGTGTGCAGCAGGTCCGGGAGTTGTCCTTGGAGGAGGCCCACCATCGCCGGCGGGTGTTGTTGACCGGCGTCGTGACCTGGTCGATGCCGGGAGCGAACTTCTTTTATCTGCAGGACGGCAGCGGCGGCACGCGCGTCGAAATTGATCCCAAACGTTTCGGCACTCCCGCCATCAACAAGCGGATGGCGGTGCTGGGACACACGTTTGCCCGTGGGTTTGCGCCGGCGGTTCGCGCGGAACATCTCGACGACTTGGGCGTGCTGGGAGCTCCGCAGGCGAAACCGATCGAATTCCAGCAGGCGTTGGCTGGCAGTGAAGAAGGGCAGTGGGTCGAGTTGCGCGGGTTTCTGCGGGCGAACGAGATTGAAGAGAACGTGCGGCTGATCCGGCTGACCACTCCCTCCGGAGAGTTCACGGCCCACACGCAGGCAAACGACGGTTACCATGCGGCGCCCGGCTCATTGATTCGCGTTCGCGGTGTGTGTGAATCACAGACGGACGACAACGGCCGGATCACCGGCGTCATGTTGCGGGTGCCATTTCTGCAGGATGTGACCGTCGAGGAAGACGCGCCAGAAGACCTGTTTCAAATTCCCCTGCGGCCGGTGCGCGGCCTGCGGCAGTTGAGCACCGTGCAGGACATTGCCCGCGTGCGCGTGGCTGCGACCGTCCTTCACCACATGGCCGGTGAACACCTCTTTGTGCAGGATGGGGACGCGGGGTTGATGATCCTGAGCCGGAGCCGTGAAACGTTTGCCCCGGGGACGCGGATCGAAGCCGTGGGCATCCTGGGCTGGCAGGGTGCGCGCACCGTCCTGCGCGACGCGACGCTCCGCAAGATCGAGGCCGGTCCGGCGCCGACGCCCGTCCGGTTGGAGGATCCGGAGCGGTTCTCCACCTTCTTCGATTCGCGGCTGGTGCAGTTGGCTGGCACGGTGCTGGACATTGGTGGACGCGCGGATTCAACCCGCCTGACGCTGCAGACCGGTTCCACGTTGTATGAGGCGATCCTGCCCGGAGCGGAGGACGCCCTGGCCTCGATGGGTGTCACCGTGGGAGCGGAGATCGATGCGACGGGGATCTATCGGGTTGGATTCGACGACTCGCGGGAGACGCGCGGGTTCGAATTGCTCCTGCGATCGCCGGCCGACGTGCAATTGCTGAAGCCAGCCCGGCTGTGGACGCTGCAGCGCGCCCTAATCGCCTGCGCCGTATTGGCAGTGCTGATACTTTTGGGCATGGCGTGGGTTACCGGCTTGCGCCGGCGCGTCCGGTTGCAGACCGAGCAGATCCGCGCCCAGCTTGAGAAGGAAGGCGCGCTGGAGGCGCGGCATCGCAGCATCGTTGAAAGCGCCAGTGATTGCATCCTGACGACTGACCTGCAGGGCAGGATCACGTCGATGAACGCCGCCGGTGAGCGGCTGACGGGCTACAATCGGGAGGAAGCGCAGGGGTTGACGCTCGCCGACCTGTTGTGGCCGGCGCAGGACGACGAACCGATGCCCGCGTTCCTGCCTCAGGACGATGGCACCGTGACGTTCCAGAGCCGACTTCGCACACACAGCGGCGAATTGGTGTGGATCGAGACGAGCACGCGCCTGATCGGCGAGCCTGGCCGGATTGCGGGAGTGCTCGCGATCGTGCGCGACATCAGCGAGCGCAAGCAGGTGGAGCAGGAACTGAAGCGGGCGTGTGACGCCGCCGAGGCGAACACCCGCGCCAAAAGCGAGTTCCTCGCCAACATGAGCCACGAGATCCGCACGCCGATGAACGCGGTGATCGGCATGGCCAACCTGCTGCTCGACACGCCCCTGAACGACCAGCAGCGGGACTTTGCCGATACGATTCGCAACGGCGCGGAGGCCTTGTTGACCGTGCTCAACGACATCCTCGACTTCTCGAAAATGGAGGCGGGGCGGCTGCAGTTCGAGACGTTGAATTTCGACCTGCGTGATGTGGTCGAAACGACTGCCGACCTGCTCTCCGCGCGGGCGGCGGCGAAGCGCCTGGAATTGACGGCGTTCACCCCGACGAACGTGCCGTGTGAGCTGCGAGGCGATCCCAGCCGGCTCCGTCAGGTGCTGCTCAATCTCCTGGGCAACGCGATCAAGTTCACGGAAGTCGGCGACGTCGCCCTGTCGGTTTCGGTGGTGGAGGAGATGGGCGAGCGCGTGCGGTTGCGCTTCGAAGTTGCCGACACAGGAATCGGCATGACGCCGGAGCAACTGGCGCGGCTGTTCCGGCCGTTCAGCCAAGCGGATACCTCGACCACCCGACGTTTTGGCGGCACCGGCCTTGGACTCGCGATCGCGAAACAAATCGTGGAGTTGATGGAGGGTGAGTGCGGCGTGAGCAGCGCGCCCGGGCGAGGCTCAACCTTCTGGTTTACCGCAATCTTCGCGCGGCAGCTCCCGGCCCCAGTCTCTCATGCGCCGGCTGGGGTTGGCCCCGCGTTGACGGGATTGCGCGTCTTGATTGTCGATGACTCAGCGCGCCACCGGGAGCTGTTGCAGCATCACCTGACCGCTTGGAAGGTGCCGACGCAGACCGCCGAAACCGCACGCGACGCGCTGCTCACGCTCGAGCACGCGATCACCCAGGGGGCGCCGTTCAACCTCGTTTTGCTCGACGAGCAGCTGACGGAGGGTGGGGGACTGATTTTGGCCCGACGAATCCGGCAGGACTCCCGGTTTGCGGAATGCGGCATTCTCCTGCTGACCGCGCTCGATCGCTCCCTTGTTGCCACGGAGATGGAGGCCCTGCATATCGCCGGTTCGGTGATGAAGCCGATTCGGCTGGCGGATCTCCAGCACGCTTTGGAGCGCGTACATGCCGCGATTGGACGCAGGGCTCGGAGCCATTTCCACGAACCGAAGGCCAACGGAACAGCACCATCAGGCGATCGCCGACCGAATGGCCCTGCGTTGCGCGTGCTGGTAGCGGAGGACAACGTCGTGAACCAGCGCGTGGCTGCCCTGCAGTTGCGCAACCTCGGTCACACCGTCGATGTCGCGAGCAACGGTTTGGAAGTGCTGGAAGCGCTCGAACGGGCGAGGTTCGACGTCATCTTGATGGATTGCCAGATGCCGGAAATGGATGGCTACGAGGCGACGCGACGGCTACGGCAGCATCCCGTGCACGGACGCGTCCAAGTCATCGCGCTGACGGCCAACGCCATGCAGGGCGACCGCGAAAAATGCTTGGAAGCCGGGATGAACGACTACCTCAGCAAACCGATGCGGTTACCGGATTTGGCCGCAGCGCTGGCGCGGCTGGCCGCCCGTCAAAACGCCGAGGAGCCGACGCCCTTTACGGCTGCTGCGTGACCTTGGGCTGATAGGGCGAAAAAACTCAGGGATTCCCCTAGCCGCGACGGTTTGCTTTTGTGTCGACCCGGGCCGTGAATGCGGGCCCGAGACCGGTCCCCACTGTCGATGCCTTTTGTCACGCTCATCTACGCGCCCGAGGATCTTAGTCCTCCCCAGCGCGCTGTGTTGTGTGCAGCGCTGCCATTGGCGTTTCCGCACGACGAGACCCGCATCCGTTTTATCCCGTTGGCTGAGGCGCTTGCGTGCGCTTCCGAGGGGCAACGCGAGGTGGTGCTACTCGCGCCCAATCAGCACACGGAGGCGACGGCGGTGCTGGCGGCGGAGGATTCCCGAAAGCTGCCACGGTGGGGCGTGCTGTTGTTGGAAGCGGCTCAGTCTCCGGTGGGAGCGGAGGCGGTGACTTGGGCAGATTTTGAACCGCGGCTGCTCGCGCGAGCGCTGCGGTCGAGCTTGGACAAGCTGGTTCTCCGTCGTCGTTTGGCGCGGGAACGGGGCGATGTTTGGACGATCGGGCGCCGGTTGACTCACGATCTGCGTAACCCGTTGGGCTGCATTGTCACCACGTCCGAGATGCTTCGGGAGATGATGCGTGAGGACGCGCCGGAACATGCGCCGTTGCTCGAGCCCATCATTGATGCGACCGGCGAAATGCTCGATCTGATCAATCGTGTTCACGTGATGGCCAAGGCGTCGGCGCAACCGCGTCAGCCGGAGCCCGTGGACATGGAAGCGCCGCTCCAGGCGACCATCGAGCGACTGCAGCGGGAGATTACGCGTCGCCACGCGGAGGTGCAGGTTCCCGAACCCTGGCCGGTGGTGGAGGCGGTCCAGCCGTGGCTGGAAACCGTCTGGTGGAACCTGCTGGCGAACGCTTTACGACACGGCGGAGAGCCGCCTCAAATCGAGACGGGTTGGAAGCAGAACGCGGACGAATGGGTGTTTTGGGTCGCCGATCGAGGCCCGGGGGTGGCGGCGGATCGCGTGAAACAATTGTTCACGCCATTCGATCAACTGCACCAACGCCATGGTGGCGGTATCGGCCTCTCGATCGTGCATCGGTTGGTGGAGCTTCAAGGCGGCCGGTGTCAGTACGAACCGCGGCCCGGCGGCGGATCGATCTTCTCCTTTACGCTTCCCTTGACCGACTCTTCTTCTGATCCGAATCCCGGGGAGGGTGGTCGCGAGGGGGTGAGGTCGGTCCGGCCCCGCGAGGGGGATCTCGCCGCCTGGTCGACCGCCGCCGGATAGTGTCGCGGTCGCATGCCCCCGCGTAGAACGAGCAGCTCTCGATCGAAGCGGCGCACGGCGCTGGCGCACCCGTTTGGCGGCGGAAGTGAGATGGCGGGTCGTTTGGCCGCGATCGATTGGGCCGCGCATCCACTTGGCCCACCCTCGGAATGGCCGTCGAGCCTTCGGACCGCAGTTCAGCTGATGCTGAATTCCCGCTACCCGATGTTCCTGTGGTGGGGCGAGGAACTGTATAACCTCTACAACGACGCCTACATCTCCGTGCTTGGCCAGCGGCACCCGGATGCGCTGGCGCAACCGGCGGCGACCGTCTGGCGCGAGATCTGGCAGGATGTCGGCCCGATGGCGCGACAGGTCATGGGAGAGGGGATTTCCGTCTGGCACGAGCAGCACCTCCTGATGATGGAGCGGCACGGGTACCGCGAGGAGACGTATTTCACTTTCTCCTACAGTCCGGTGCCCGACGAGCAGGGGCGGCCGGGCGGGGTGACCTGCACGTGCACCGAGGAAACGGACCGCGTGATCGAGGGTCGCCGATTGTCGCTCCTGCGCGAGCTCGGCGCCGAGC
>JAEWIY010000115.1 GCA_023386835.1 Verrucomicrobiota bacterium | reverse complement strand
TCTCGGCGGCGTGGCGCCCGGCGAGTTCGGTGCACATAACGTTTGAGCGGCACTGTGCGTCCGGCGTACGGTCGGCGCAACCATGCCACCCGTGCCTGCGTCACCTGCTCGACCTCCGGTTCTCGGGGATGCCGCGCTGATCCGGCGACTGATCGGGCTGGCCTGGCGGTATCGCCGACGCTGCCTGCAGGTGCTGGGGCTGCAGTTCGTGCTGCTGACGCTGGGATTGAGCGGCCTGAGCCTGACGGGTCTGGGCATCGACTACATCCGCTACATTCTTTCGGAGCGGGGACAGTTTGCGGAGGAGGTCGCGTTCCCGCGCACGAAATTTGGGCTCACGTTGCCGGCCGACTGGTCGCCGATGTCGGTCGTGCTGCTCATCGCCGGTTGCATCGTGGCGTTTGCGGTGGTGCGGGCGTATTTGAATTTTCGTTACACGCTGTCTGTCAACCGGCTGGTTCAGCAGCAGCTCGTGGTCGACTTGCGCGGCGAGATCTACGAGAAGCTGCAGCGGCTCAGTTTCCGGTTCTTTGATGCCAATACGACCGGATCGATCATCACGCGCGTCACGGCGGATGTGCAGGCGGTGCGCATGTTCGTGGACCAGGTCCTGATCCAGGTGGTGATCATGGCGGTCTCGCTGACGATCTACATCGTTTACATGGCGAGCCTGAGCCTGCGGCTGACGCTGGCCTGCCTGGCCACCACGCCGGTGCTGTGGGTGCTCTCGACGATCTTTTCGCGCAAGATCCAGCCGCGCTACGACAAGAACCGTCAGCTGACGGAGAAGATGATCCAGCACTTCTCCGAGAGCATCCAAGGCGTGCACGTCACCAAGGCGTTCGGACGGGAGGCGGAGGACCGGGCGGCGTTTGAACGCAAGAACGACGAGGTCCTGCACCAGCAGCAGGGCATCTTCTGGCGGGTCAGTCTGTTTTCGCCGGCGGTCGGTTTCCTGACCCGGATCAACATCACCGTGCTGCTTGGATATGGGGGCTGGCTCGTCATCAACGGTGAACTGCCGCTCGGCACCGGGTTGGTCGTTTTTGCGGGGTTGCTCGAACAGTATTCCGGCCAGGTCAACCAGGTGGCCACGGTGGTGAACAGCGTGCAGCAGTCGCTGATTGGCGCACGCCGGGTCTTCGAGATTCTCGACGCCCCGATCGAGGTGCACAGTGCTCCCGATGCGCAACGCGTTTCGCGGCTGCAGGGTGACGTGGCGTTTGAGAACGTCAGTTTCGCCTACGGCACCGCGCCCGTCCTGCGGGATGTGAACCTTCGCGTGCGGCCGGGGCAGTGCGTGGCGATCCTCGGCGCGACCGGTGCCGGCAAAAGCGTGCTGATGAGTCTCATCCCGCGGTTCTTCGATCCCACCGCCGGGCGTGTGCTGCTCGACGGATTGGATGTCCGGCGGCTGCACCTCGACGACGTTCGACGAAACATCGGCATCGTTTTCCAGGAGAGTTTTCTCTTCTCGAACACGATCGCGGCCAACATCGCGTTTGGGCATCCGGATGCGACGCGGGAGCAGATCGAGCACGCGGCGCGCATCGCCGCGGCCGACGAGTTCATCCGCGCGCTGCCGCAAGGGTATGACACCGTGTTGGGGGAGGGCGGCAACAGCCTCTCGGGCGGACAACGCCAGCGGCTCGCCATCGCCCGCGCGGTGCTGCTTGAGCCGGCGATCCTCCTGCTGGACGATCCGACCGCGGCGATCGACAGCGAGACGGAGCGCGAGATTTTTGACGCGCTCGATCGGGCGATCGCGGGCCGCACGACCTTCATCGTCGCGCACCGGTTGAGCACGTTGCGCCGCGCCGACTTCATCATCGTGATGGAAAACGGGCGGATCGTGCAGCAGGGCACTCACGAGGAGTTGATCCGTGTGCCTGGCCCGTACCTGCGCGTGGCGGACCTGCAACTCGTCGACGCGGCCGATCTGCCCGTGCGACCGGAGGAGGTGGCATGACGCACGTGTTGCCACCCACCACGTCGGCCCAGCCGGAGCGCCGCACGCTGCGCGAACTCATCATCGTGCAGCGCCAGGCTGACGAGGAGCCCGAGGAGCAGTTCCGGCCGCTGGAGTGGGGATTGATCCGCCGGCTGCTGGGCTACACGCGCCCGCTCGCGGCCAAACGAAACGCGCTGATCGTCCTGACCATCATGCGGTCAATCCAGCTGCCGGCCCTCGCGTGGGCGGTCAGCGCGGTGATCGGTGGCCCGGTCACGCGGCATGATGCGCCGGCGCTGCTCTGGGGTGTCGTGGGATACCTGATACTGGCGTTCATCACCGATGTGATGTTTCATTTCCGCCAGCGTTACGCGCAGGAGATCGGCGAGGCCGTGATCAACCGCCTGCGCAACGAGGTCTTCGCGCGGGTGCAACGTCAGCCCATGAGCTTTTTCCACCGGGTGAAGCTCGGCTCGATCATCGGGCGGATGACGTCGGATGTCACCGCGTTGCGCGCCGCGATTCAGGACGTGTTTTTCGTCAGCATCGTGCAGCTCGGGCAGATGCTCTGCGCCGCGCTGGTCATGCTCTGGACGGACTGGGTCATGTTCCTGGTTGTCGCGGCGATGGCGCCGGTGCTCTGGTTCTTCAATCGGCACTTCCGCGGCCGGCTCAGTCACTATTCGCGAGCATCGCAGGAGAGCTTTTCGCGCGTGACCGCGAGCCTCGCCGAGACGGTGAACGGCATTCGTGTGACGCAGGGTTTTGTGCGCGAGACCACAAACGCGGGCCTGTTTCGCGAACTGATCGCCAACCATGCGCGCTACAACATCGCGCTGGCGCGGACCTCCGCGATCCTCATCCCGATGCTGGAGCTGAACAGCCAGTTCTTCATCGGCACGCTCCTGCTGCTCGGGGGATGGCGGACCTTCGCGGGGTACATGGAGATGTCGGACCTGATCACCTTCTTCTTCCTCTCGAACCTCTTTTTCTCCCCGATCCAGGCGCTGGGAAATCAGTTCAACCAAGCCTTGATGGCGATGGCCGGCGCCGAGCGCGTCTTCCGGTTGATCGATCGAAAACCCGAGTGGCAGGACGACCCCGAAGCCACCGACTTGGAAGACCCGAGAAAACAAGGGAGCAAGGAGCAGGGAGCAGGGAGCGCGGTCTCCACCGCAGTTGGGTTGCTCCCGTCCACACAGTCCACGTCGTCCAACCCGTCCACCCAAACCGCCGCACCGCCCAAACCGATCTCCCCCACCGGAGTCTCCGTCGAATTCCGCCAAGTCTCTTTCGGCTACGATGCCACGCGGCCGGTGCTGCACGATGTCAGCTTCGAGGTGGTGCCCGGCCAGACGATCGCGCTGGTCGGCCATACCGGCAGCGGGAAGAGCTCGATCCTCAACCTCGTCGGAAAATTCTATCTGCCGACCGCCGGGCAGGTGTTCGTTGATGGCCGCGACCTGCGGTTGGTGACGAGCGACTCGCTGCACCAGCAGATGGGCATGGTCACGCAGCAGAACTTCCTCTTCAGCGGCACGGTGCTGGACAACATCCGGATGTCGCGGCCCGACGCGACGGATGACGAGGTGCGCGAGGTGCTGGAGCGGCTCGGCTGTAATGACATCATCGATACACTGCCGGCGGGGCTGCTGACCGAGGTGGGCGAGAAGGGCGGAGGCATTTCACTCGGGCAGCGCCAGCTCGTGTGTTTCGCCCGCGCGCTCCTGGCGGATCCGCGGCTCGTGCTGCTCGACGAGGCGACGAGCGCGATTGATGCGCTGACCGAGGCGCGCCTGCAGCAGGCACTGCGCACCCTGCTGGCCGGTCGCACGAGCTTCGTGGTGGCGCACCGGCTGAGCACGATTCGCGAAGCGGACCAGGTGCTGGTGCTGGATCACGGGCGCTTGGTCGAACGCGGCACCCACGCGCAACTCTTGTCGCGAAAAAGTCACTACGCGGCGCTGCACGCGCGTTTTGTGCAGGTCGATGACCGGGGCTGAAACCGGTGCCGACGGGTGGTCCGGAAACCCGATTTACCACCGTTTTTACCTCTGAAAACAGGGATTTTTCCCTCGGAGATTCGTATTGCGTTCGGTAAGCCCCCCTCTAGACCCGAGTTCCGTTATGGCTAAACGCAAACCCAACGCAGCATTCATGAAACCGGTGACGCCTGACGATGCCCTTGCGGCCGTCGTTGGTGCCAAGCCCCTTCCCCGGACCGAGCTGACCAAGAAGCTCTGGGACTACATCAAGAAGAACAAGCTTCAGGACCCGAAGGAGAAGACCAAGATCATTGCCGACGACAAGCTGAAGGCCGTTTTCAACGGCAAGAAGTCCGTCAGCATGTTTGAGATGACCAAGCTGGTCTCGGGTCACCTCAAGTAAGCCGAGCCCCCAGCTTCACGTCCCTTTCTTCCCGCCGCAGGTTCCTGCGGCGGGTTTTTTTCTGCCCGCGCAGCAGGCTAGCGGGGGCATTTGGCAACTGTCGGTGCCGCCCCCCCAAGGGGCGGCGGGCCGATGTTCCAGGAAGCCCGTCCCCGGTCACGTCACCGGCCGGCGGGTACGCCGGAGGCGCGTCAGCCTTCCTCCAGGGCCGCCGTGATCCGCCGGCTGGCCTGCCGCAGGATGTCGAGGCGGGCGTATCGCTTGTTATTGGCGGGAACGAGGTGCCACGGCGCCAGCGGGGTGTCGGTCAGCGCCAGCATGTCGCCCACCGCCGTCTCGTAGTCGGCCCATTTGCGCCGGTTGCGCCAGTCCTCCTCGTTGATCTTGTGCTGCTTGTAGGGCGTCTGCTCGCGCGCCCGAAACCGGCGGAGCTGCTCCTCCTTGGAGATGTGCATCCAGAACTTGACGACAATGATGCCGTGCTCGACCAGCTGCTCCTCGAAGTCGTTGATTTCTCCATACGCCCGGCGCCATTCGTCCGGCCGGCAGAAACCCTCGATCCGCTCGACCAGCACGCGACCATACCACGATCGGTCGAAGATCGTCACCAATCCGTCGCGCGGGATGTGGCGCCAGAACCGCCAGAGATAATGGTGCGCCTTTTCCTCGTCGCTCGGTTTGGAGATCGGGATCACGCGATAGTCTCGCGCATCGATGGCGCTGGTCAGCCGGCGAATCGCGCCGCCCTTACCGGCCGCGTCCCAACCTTCGAAGACAAACACGACGGACCGCTTGGCTCCGGAGGCGCGGCGCACCGCCTGGTTGAGCCGGCCCAGCCACTTCTCCCGTTTCTTTTCGTAAGTCTCCTCCGAAAGCTCTTGATCCAACTCCAGCGACAGCAGCCGCTGGCGACCCGCGGGGCGCAGGGCCGTGTGCCGTTTCGGTTTGGGCCACGATTTCTGGTAGTAACGCGTCAACGCCGCCGCGTGTGTGCGGTACGCCCAGAGCAGGGTCTCCGCGAACGCGAGGTTGCGGGAACGCGGGTCGGCCGCGTCGATCCGGATCCAGGGCGCGCCGGGACGATCCGTTTCTCCAATGATGTGGTCGGCCGTGCGCGCCAATCGATCGTAAATCCGGTGCGCCCGCCGCTGCTCGTCCGTCACGCGCCACGCGGTGTCGGGGTCCGCCTCCAGTTCGGCCAGCCGTTCCTTCTGCTCCTGTTTTGTCAGGTGAAACCAGATCTTCACCAGCAGCGTGCCGTTGTCGCTGAGCAATTGCTCAAAATGGCGGATGCGTCTGAGTTCGTGATCAAGCTCGGCCAGCCCTTTCTTCCCGCGCGCCTCCTCGCGGAGGGTCTCAGTGTACCAGGAGCCGGCGTAGATCCCGATGCGGCCACCGGTCGGCAGGCTTCGCCAGAAGCGCCACATCAACGGCCGCTCGCGTTCCTCGTCGCTCGGCGTGCGGAGGGAGAACGTCTCCACGCCGCGCGGGTCGAGCCATCCCATCAGTGTATTGATCGCGTCCCCACGGCCCGCGCCATCGACGCCCGCGGCGATCAAGACGATCTTGAAGGGCGCGGCCTTGAGGGCGACCTGCAGTTGTACGAGCTCGTGGCGCAACTCCGGCAGCCGCGCTTCATACTCTTTCTTCGTGATGCGTCCACGGAGGTACGGGGCTTTCGCCATGGACGACAGCTTGGGTGCGACCACGGCCCTGTCCAGCCGCTGCTCCGGTTGGTTCGAACAGCCCGCGGTGACATTTCCGTTTTCTCCGGATGCGAGAGTGCGGGTGATCCAGAGGAAATTGAAGGATCGCAGAACTTTTTCCGCGCCCCCGCTGGCGAATCGCGTCGGGAGCGTCATAGTTGCTCGCGTTCCGCAACTTCTGAGCCCGGCCCGCGCCCCGCCGCGGATCCGGTTGTTCTGAATCCCCAACCCAGGAGACAGCATGGACCCCGTGGAAGTGATTACGACGTACCTGGTGGTGTCGGTCATCGCCGGAATCGTCGGCGGTCTCGCGATGACGGCCGTGATGGCGCTGGTGGGCCGCGCGGATGGCGCCCGCCGGAGCATGGTGCACGCGGTGGGCAGCCTGCTGACAAAAACAAGGGAGAACGCCCAACTGGTCGGCGTGCTGCTGCACGGGGCGGCGGCGATCGGCTACGGGCTGCTCTACACGATCCTCTTGATGGCATTCGGCCTGACGGAGTGGCCCGGTGGGCTCTTTGGCGGATTCGGGCTCGGCACCTTTCATGGCATCGTGGTCAGTCTCGCGCTCGTGTGGGTGATCGCGGATCAGCATCCACTGCCTGAATACCGCGACACGGGGCCGATGGTTTTTCTGCAGCACCTGGCCGGCCACATTGCGTACGGTGTGGCTGTGGGCGTGGTGGTTTCCTTCGCTCCGGTCTAGAGCGCCGGCAGGGCCCAGTCGCCGCGCTCGCCGTCCGACGGGGGCGTGAACGACAATTCACTTGGGAGCGGGAGAGCTTCCGCTACGATGCCCGGTTTGCATGAAAAACGGGCTCGTCGATCAGCGCCGGCGCGCGTTGGGAATGCTCCTGGTGGCCAATGCCTGCTGGGGCTTGAGCTTCCCATTGATGAAGGCACTGGGCCTGTTGCAGGCCGGAGTGGCGGGGGAGAGCGGCAGTTGGTTCACCACCGCCATGATGGTGGGACCTCGTTTTGCGCTCGCCGCGCTGGTACTGGCGGCGGCATTGGGTCGCTCGCTCAACGACCTCCGCCGGTCTGAGTGGCAGCAGGGCATCGGACTCGGGATCTTCGCCGCGCTGGGCATGCTTTTCCAGGCCGACGGCATCCAGTTCACCCATGCCTCGACCTCGGCGTTTCTCACCCAGTTCTACGCGGTCCTGATCCCGGTTTACCTCGCCCTTCGGTCCCGCACCAACCCGGGAGCCCGGGTCTGGCTGTGTGTGCTCCTCGTCATGGTCGGGTCAGGCGTGCTGGGTGGGTTCGACTGGCGTGACCTGCGGCTCGGTCGTGGCGAGGCGGAGACGCTGCTGGCCTCGGTCTTTTTTATGGGTCAAATCCTCCTGCTCGAGCGCGCGGAATTTGCGGGCAACCGCGCGTCGCGGATCACCTTCGTCATGTTTGCGGTGGAGGCGGTCGTGTTTCTCGGCCTTGGCGTTGCCACGGTACCGTCAATGCAGGCTGTGCTCGCGCCGCTGGCGCAGCCCGCGTGGTGGTTGTTCACGCTGGCCCTGACGTTGTTCTGCACGCTCGGCGCGTACGGGTTAATGAACCACTGGCAGCCGCGGATCACCGCCACGGAAGCGGGGCTGATTTACTGCGTTGAGCCGATTTTTGGTTCCGTGTTCGCGCTCTTTCTTCCCGCCTGGTTCTCGCGCCTCGGCAACCTCAGCTATGCCAACGAGCAGGTGACGGTGGCGCTGCTGGTCGGTGGCGGCTTGATCACCGTCGCCAACGTGCTCCTGCAATCGCGTCCGCCTGTGACACCGCTACCGCCCGCGCCGATCACTCCGGCGGCGGCACCGCACCCGGGCTGATGCTTCAGCGCGCGGACTCGGCGAGCTTTTCGCGCAGATGGGTCAGGCGCACCTTGGCCTCGTGGTTGCGCACCGCCATCGCGTAGGCGGCCGGTTCGCCGACGAGGAACACCTTCTTCTTGCCGCGCGTGATCGCCGTGTAGAGCAGGTTGCGCTGCAACATCAGGAAGTGCGCCTTCAGCAGCGGAATGATGACGACCGGGTATTCAGATCCTTGTGACTTGTGGATGCTGATCGCGTACGCGGGCGCGAGATCGCCGAGGTCGCCGCGATCGAAGGTGTGGCGTTCGCCATCAAAGACCGCGGTCATCGTACCGCCGCTTGGGTCGACTTCGACCACCCGGCCGATGTCACCATTGAAGAGGTTCTTGTCGTAGTTGTTGCGCAACTGGATGACCTTGTCGCCGGCGCGATACTCCGCTCCGCCCGCGCGCAGGCCGGGGCCCGCGCTGTTGAGGGTTTGCTGCAGGCGTGCATTGAGATTGGCGACGCCGGCGGCACCCTTGTGCATCGGCGCCAGGACTTGCACGTCCTGCACACGGTCGAACCACGAGTAGTGCTGGGGAATGAATTCAGAGCAGAGCTGCAGGACTTTGCGCACGCAGTCCTCCGCGCCCTCGGCGGCGATGAAGTTCAGGTCGCTCCAGGCCTGCGCTTGCGAAACCTCGCCCGCGGGGGAAGGCACCGACGGATCGCCGGAGTTGATCGCGTGCGCGGTCGTGACAATCGCACTCTGGCCCTGCTGGCGGTAGATGACGTCGAGTCGCGTGACGGGCACCTTGCCCGACGCGATCAGATCCTGGAGCACGTTTCCGGCGCCCACGGACGGCAGCTGATCCGTGTCACCCACCAGCAGGAGGTGGGCACGGGAGGGGACCGCCTGCAGCAACGCCGCCGCGAGCCGCGTGTCGAGCATCGACGCCTCGTCGAGGACCAGAAAGTCAGTGGAGAGCGGATTGTCTTCGTTGGCTTCGAAACCGCCGCGCGCCGGATCGTACTTCAGGAGCCGGTGAATCGTGGACGCGAAGCCGCCGGTGGTGTCGGCGAGCCGTTGCGCCGCGCGACCGGTGGGCGCGGCGAGGTGCAGGCGAACCTTTTTCGCCCGCAGAATTTCGACCAGCGCCCGCAGGATGGTCGTCTTTCCGGTGCCGGGGCCGCCGGTCAGGATCGAGCATTTGCTGCTCAGCGCCTGCCGGAGGGCGGAACGCTGTTTTTCCGCGAAGGTGATGGAGGCCTTTTGCTCCGCCCACGCGACGGCCGCGTCGACCTTGATCGGGGGCAAACCGCTCGATACGGCGAGCAGCCGCTGGACCGTGAGCGCGATGCGGCGCTCGGCGCGGTCCAGGACCGGCAGTTGGACTGTGGAAGCGCCGGGGAGCGGTGATCCGCCAAACGGCGTCGGCGGGGCGTGGCGCACGAGGTCACGTTTTGCGACGACCGCGTCAAGACGGGCTTGGATGCGTTCCGGTGAGGTCTCGAGCAGCGCCGCCGCGTGGGTGACGAAGTCGGCCTCGCGCCACGCGGTGTGACCCTCCTCCTGCAGCACATCGAGCGCGTAGAGGATGCCGGCGTCGAGCCGCGGGGCGGCGTCATTGGCGAAACCCAGATTGATCGCGATCCGGTCCGCGGTCTTGAAGCCGATGCCATCAATCTCGCGGGCTACACGATACGGTTCCGTCGTCAGGACCGACTTCGCCGTCGCGCCGTAGTGCTTCATCAACTTCACGCACTGGCTGGTGGTGACGCCGTACGTCTGCAGGAAGATGTACAGCTCACGGAACGCCCGCTGGTCGTCCCAGGCCTGTTTGATCGCGTTGGCGCGCACCTTGCCGATGCCCGGCACATGCCGGAGCCGCGCGGATTCCTCGGTCAGGACGCGAAACGTGTCGGTGCCGAAGGCGTCGACGATCTTGTTCGCATACACCTTGCCGATCCCAGGCACCAGGCCGCTGCCGAGGTATTTGCGGATGCCATACACGGTCGAGGGCAGCTGCGAGGTGAAGCTGGCCACCTTGAACTGGTTTCCATGCTGGCTGTGCCGCGACCACTCGCCGCGCAGTTGCAGCGTTTCGCCGCACTGCACGCCCGGAAGCGCGCCGACAATGGTCACCCGCTCGTCGTTCCCATCGACGCGGAACTCAGCGATCGTGTAGTGGTTCTCGTCGTTGAGGAAGATGATGCGCTCGAGCACGCCGGTCAGCGCGTCGTCGGCCGACACGCGGTTGGTGCGCGGAACTGGAGCCGGAGCGGCCATGCTCAATCGTTACAGGCGTGCCGCATCGGCGGGCGGGTCCGCGCGGATCGGCGGACGGCAGACGCATAAAAAGAGACGTTCCTCGATGAGCACGACCGACGGTGCGGGCCGCCCGGCGGGTGGTCAATCCAGCCGCACACGCGAGTCCCGCGCCTCCCGCAGCTTGTCCGGGTAATCGGCGATGGCGTGCAGGCCGCGGCTCTCGTGCCGCTGGAGCGCGCAGGCAATGACCAGGCGGGCGACGGTGGCGAGGTTGCGCAGCTCGAGCAACTGCCGGTCGACCGAGAAGTTCCAGTAGTAGTCGTGAATCTCGCGTTCGAGGGTGGCGATGCGCGTCCGCGCGCGCTCGAGTCGCTTGGTTGTCCGCATGATGCCGACGTAGTCCCACATCGTGCGACGTAGTTCGTCCCAGTTGTGGCTGATCACGACGCGTTCGTCCGGATCGGTGCCGCCGAGGTCCACCCAGTCGGGAATCTCCGGCGTCGGGGTGCGTCCGTTGCGGCGAACGTAGCGGTCAACGGAGGCTGCGGCGCGGTGGGCGATCACGACGGCCTCGAGCAGCGAGTTGCTGGCGAGGCGGTTCGCGCCATGCAGGCCCGTGCAGCCCACCTCGCCGCAGGCATAAAGGCCGGGCAGGTCGGTTTCACCCGCCAGCGTCGTCGCCACACCGCCGCAGGTGTAGTGCGCCGCCGGCACCACCGGCAGCAGGTCCGTGGAAAGGTCGTATCCGAGTTTCCGGCACGTCTGGAAGATCTTGGGGAAACGCGAGCGCAGGAAGGCGGCGTTGCGATGGGTGATGTCGAGCCACACGTGCGGCGCACCGCTTCGCTTCATCTCCGTGTCGATCGCCCGCGCGACGATGTCGCGGGGCGCAAGGTCGGCCATCGGATGGTGCCGGGCCATGAAGGCCTCCTTGGCGCTGTTGCGCAGCACCGCCCCTTCGCCGCGCACGGCCTCGCTGATGAGGAAGCGGTCGCCGGACGTTGAATACAGGGTGGTTGGATGAAACTGGATAAACTCCATGTTCCGCACCTCCACGCCGGCGCGGTACGCCATCGCGATGCCATCGCCGGTGGCGATGTCCGGGTTGGTCGTGTAAAGGTAGACCTGGCCGGCCCCGCCCGTCGAAAGCATCACGACCGGTGCGCGCAACGTGATGACACGGCCGTCCTTCACATCCAGCGCGTACAATCCGAGGATCCGCCGCGGACCCGAGACCTTGCGGCGTGAACGGCTCTTGGGGGCGAGCTTGTCGCTCGTGATCAGGTCGATGCCAAAAAGATGTTCGAACAGCGCGATGCGCGGTTCGCGTCCCACCGCGCGCAGGAGGGCGTCTTCGATCGCCTTTCCTGTCATGTCTTTCACATGCAGGATTCGGCGCTCGCTGTGCCCGCCCTCGCGTCCGAGGTCGTAGTCGCCGGTCGCGTCCTTCGAGAACTTCAAGCCCAGCTGCGCGAGTTCCTGCACGCGGGCGGGCCCATCCCGCACAATTTCGCGCACGACCCGACGGTCACAGAGCCCGTCGCCCGCCACCAGCGTATCCGAGACGTGCTTTTCGAAATCGTCCGTCTGGCTCATCACGGCGGCGATGCCGCCCTGCGCCCAATTGGTGTTGGAGTCGGCCTTCGTTTTCTTCGTCAGGATCGCCACCGCGTGCCCGCGTTGCGCCGCCTTGAGGGCGAAACTCAGGCCGGCAATGCCGCTGCCAACCACCAGAACGTCATAATCACGAGCCATGTAGGGAAGGGGTTCCGGGCGCCGGACCGGCGTCACCATCCTTGGAATTGGGGCAATTGCCAACTCCGGAAGGGGATCCGCGGCTCGCTTGCTGCGCTCGGTGTGATCACGAGCCCGGTGGCGTGAGCTCGCGCTGCATCATGACGGTATCCAGCCACCGGTTGAACTTGTAACCAACGTTGCGAAACGTGCCGACGTGCGCGAACCCTGCCGCGCGGTGGACGCGGATGGACGCGATGTTCGCCGAGTCACCGATGACCGCGACCATCTGGCGGAATCCGGCCTCGGCGCTCTCGGCGAGCAGCCGTTCCAGCAGGAGACGTCCGATCCCTTTGCCGCAGTGTTCGGGTGCCAGGTAAATCGAGTCCTCGACGGTGAACCGATACGCCGGCCGGGCGCGGTAGGGGCCGGCGTAGCCGTAGCCGATGACCCGGCCGTCAGCATCCGTGGCGACGAGGTAGGGGAAGCCGCCTTCACGCAGGCTGACGAACCGGGACGTCATCTCCGCCAAGTCAGGCGGGTCGAGTTCAAACGTCGCCGTCCCGTGCCGGACGTGGTCGGCGTAGATCGACTGAATGCCGGGCAGGTCGGGCGGTGTCGCGGCGCGCACGATCCACGCGGGAGCGGGGCTGCCGTTCACAGCACTTCGTTGTCGATCAGCCGGATTTCGTCGACCCAGGCGGCGATGGCGATGAGCGCCTTGCCCGGGATCACGTCCCGGATGGGTTCCATGGTGCAGCGGTCGACGATCGCTGTGTAGATGATTCGAATACGCCGGTGCTCCCCGAGAAAATGGGTCGCCTCGGCGATGAGACGGTCGGCGCGGCGTTCACCGGCCGCGACCATGTCACGCACGATGCGCAGCGCACCCGAAATCGCCAACGCTTCCTGGCGTTGTGTCGACGTCAGGTAGCGGTTGCGCGAACTCATCGCCAGCCCATCCGGGTCACGCAGCGTGGGCGCCGTGACGATATCGACCATGAAGTGCAGGTCGTTGACCATCTTCTTGATCACGGCGACCTGCTGAGCGTCCTTCTGGCCGAAAATCGCCAGATCGGGACGGACGATGTTAAAAAGTTTCGCGACGATGGTGGTGACGCCGCGGAAGTGCGTCGGCCGCGAGAGGCCCTCCAGCGGTTTGGCGATGTACTCCTCAGTGATGTAGGTTGAGTAGCCCTTCGGGTAGAGCTCTTCCGCGGAGGGGGCGAAGACGACGTCGGCGCCGGCTTCCTCGCATTTGCGCTGGTCGCCTTCCAAGTCCCGCGGGTAGCGGGTGAAGTCTTCACTCGGCCCGAACTGGGTGGGATTAACGAAGATCGAAACCACCACCGTGTCCGCGCGCTCGGCCGCCAGCCGGATCAGGCTCAGATGCCCCTCGTGCAGGGCGCCCATCGTGGGAACGAGGCCGATGATTTGATCCTTTGACCGAAGGTCCTCGGCCAAGGTTTGCATCTCAAATATCGACGTGATCGTTTGCATGAGCGGAACGGGCACGCCTGGCGCGCCGCAGGTGGGGCTTGAACAAAGCGGCGCCGCTTCGCTTATTCAAGTTTTTCGCCCGCACCGGGCGCTTCCCCCGATGATTCGCATCAACGAGAACTATCTGAAGCTGAAGGCTTCGTACCTGTTTGCCGACATTGCCAAGCGCGTGACGGCGTACACCACGGCGAATCCGGACAAACCGCTCATCCGTCTGGGCATCGGTGACGTCACCGAGCCGCTGCCTCCCGTGTGCGTGGAGGCGCTCCACGCCGGAGCTGACGAGATGAGCCGCCGGGAAACGTTCAAGGGCTACGGTCCCGAGCAGGGCTACGCCTTCCTGCGCGAAGCCATTGCGCAGCATGACTACGCCGCGCGCGGCTGCGCCATCACGGCGGACGAGGTGTTTGTGTCCGACGGCGCCAAGTGCGACTGCGGTAACATTCAGGAAATCTTCGCCACCGAAGGGCTGCTCCTCGCGATCCCGGATCCGGTGTATCCGGTTTACGTCGACACCAACGTCATGGCCGGCCGCACCGGCCCGAACGTTGACGGGCGGTATGAAGGCATCCTCTACCTCGAGAGCACTCCGGCCAACGGCTACGTGCCGGCGGTGCCGGACGCGCCCGCGGACCTGATTTACCTGTGCTTCCCCAACAATCCGACCGGCGCGGTCGCCACCAAGGCGCAGCTGGCGGAGTGGGTCGCGTACGCGAAGAAGCACCGCGCGATCATCCTCTTCGACAGCGCGTACGAGGCGTTCATCCGCGATCCCGAGATTCCGCGCAGCATCTACGAGATTCCCGGCGCCGATGAGGTGGCGATCGAGATGCGCAGCTTCTCGAAGACGGCCGGATTCACCGGCACCCGGTGTGCGTACACCGTGATTCCGAAGAAGCTGATGGCGTACGATCAGGCCGGCAACGCGCATCCGGTGCACGCGCTCTGGAATCGCCGCCACACCACCAAGTTCAACGGAGTCTCGTATCCGGTGCAGAAAGCGGCCGCGGCGATCTACACGCCGGCGGGCCAGGCCCAGGTCAAGGCGCAGGCGGACTTCTACCTGCAGAATGCCGCGCTGATTCGCCGCGCGATGGCGGACCTCGGTTTCTCCGTCACCGGCGGTGACAACGCGCCGTACATCTGGGTCAACACCGGTCGCGATTCGTGGGAGTTCTTCGACCTGTTGCTGAACCGCGCGGGGGTCGTCTGCACGCCGGGCGCTGGTTTCGGCCGCTGCGGCGAAGGGCACGTGCGCATCAGCGCGTTCAACTCCCGCGCCAACGTCGAGACGGCGCTGGAACGGATCGCGGCGGCGCTGCGCTGAGTTTTCCTTTCAGACCGGTCGGGCGCGCCAGGCCGGCCTCAGGGCAGGTCGGCCGCCACTGCGCGCGCGGCCTCGGCGGCGGCGCTCGCGAGAAGGGCGGCGAGGGTATCCGCCTCCCCATTCCACGAGCGCGGAGACGCTGAGTACAAACCGCGGCGCAGGACTTCGCCACCGGCACCGGGGCGCAGGATTTCGTAGCTCAAGGCGAAACGGATGCCGCGTTCACCGTCGCTCTCGAAACCTTCACACCGCAGCACGCGCAGCAGCAGATCGAGGTCCCGCGGCTGGTCAGCAGGAAATGGATACGCGAAGACCCGGCCCACGTTGCCCGCTTCCACCAGTCCCGCGCTGAAGACGCGCGTCAGGCCGACGTCGAGCGGTTCGGCCCAACGGTCGTAGTCGCGATAGCTGATCTCGTTCGGTCCGCGGGCCACAACCATTGTGCGGGTGGAGCGCAGGTAGCCCGGCAGTTCCAGGCCACGCAGGCCGATTGAAACGCCCTCGGATTTGGCGGTGCCCGGGATCGGCGCGGCCAGGACGAAGTAACGGGTCGGATCAGGCTGCGCTTCCGGCAGGATCTGGCAGCCCGAACCGAGCAGGAGCGCGCTGGCGCAGGTGAGGGCGGACAGGCAGGAGCGAAGTTTCATGCGGTCTCCAGGAAGTTCAGCGGCGCGGCGCGCGGCCGGTGATGAGCGCGTTGGGATTGCGTTCGAGGTAATCGACCAGGCGGGTGACGGACTCGGCCGCCTGCCCGAGCTGTTGCAAGGCGTGCGCGGCTTCGGACCCGAGACCGGTCTGGGCGTTGATGAAGCGCTGAGCCGTCGCGGCCGCCTCGTTGAACGTCTGCAGGGTGGTGCGAGCCTGTTGCAGCGACGCAGCCAGCTCGGCCGAGGTCGGCTCGATCGCGGAGTCGAGTTTGGCGAGCGTTGCGCGCAGGTCCGTGACGGCGCCGTTGATGTTCTGCAACGTGCGCTCGACCTCGCCGGAGCTGGCGAGCTGGTTGACGGACTGCGCCGCGCGGGTCCATTCGGCTGCGAGGGTCTTTGTATCCAGATCGTTGATCTTGCGCCGAGCGTCGACCAGCAGCCCGCGGATCTCACGACCGAGCCCGGCGAAGTCGATCCGCTTCACGTCCGAGAGGATTTCAGTGAGGCTGGCCTGAAACTCCGCGATCGTCGACGGCGCCGCCGGCATGACCGGGTAATCCGGATCCGTCAGCTGGAGTTCGTGCACCGGCGGCTCCTCACCTTCCTTTGGAAAGTCCAGCTCCACGTAGAGCAGGCCGGTGGCCAAGCCGATCACCCCGAGCTGCGCGCGGAGCCCGCGTTCAATCAACGTGTCGAGTTCCTTGCGGTTGGAAACGTCGATCTCGTGCCCGCGGTCGTCACGAATGGCGTTGCGGTTCAGCTCGCACAGGACGGCGACCACGCTGCGGTTTTCCTCGGCCAAGTAACGCAGATCAATCCGGGCCACGCGGCCGACGCGCACGCCGCGCAGCTTGACCGGGGAGCCGAGGTCGAGGCCATGAATCGTCTCGTCGAAGAAGACGACGAACCGCTGCGGCTTGGAGAAGAAGTGGACGCTCCCGAAGGAGAACAAGGCCACCAACCCCAGCAGCAGGGCGCCGAGCACGAAGAAGCCGACGACAGCGGGGCTGACCTTGGTTTTCACGAGGAAGAAGCGTTAGCGGCCATGAGCAGGCGGGGAAGTCTTTTGCGGAGAGAAATCTCCGCCGCGGCTGAGAAATTCGCGCACCCGTTCGTCCGGGCTGTGCGCCGCCAGTTCCGCGGGCGCGCCTTCCGCGATGATCGTCCGGGCGCTCTTTTCGAGCATCACCACCCGGTCGGCGATGGCGTAGATCGATTCAAGTTCGTGCGAAACGACGACGCAGGTCGTGCCAAAGGAATCGCGGATGTGCAGGATCAGCTCATCGAGCTGCCGTGAGGTGATCGGGTCGAGGCCTGCCGAGGGTTCGTCGAAGAACACGATCGCCGGATCAAGGGCGAGCGCCCGGGCGAGGCCCGCGCGTTTCTTCATGCCGCCGCTGATTTCGGATGGATAATAGTCCTCGAACCCCGTCAATCCGACCTGCGCCAACTTGAGGGCGACGATCTCGTTGCGCTCGGCGCGATTGAGCGACGTGTATTGCTCGAGTGGCAACGAGACGTTCTCCCGCAGCGTGAGCGACGACCACAGCGCGCTGCTCTGATACAGGACGCCGAACGTCTTCAACAGTTCGCGCCGGGCACCCGGGTCGGTTTGTGGATACGAACGGCCGAAGAACCGCACCTCGCCGTGCAGCAGCGGATTCAGGCCGATCAGGTGGCGCAGCAGCGTGCTTTTGCCGCAACCCGATCCGCCAATGATGAAGAAGATTTCTCCCGGCGAGACGCGGAAGTTGATGTGCTCGATCACCACCTGGCCATCGTAGCCACCAGCCACGTCGATCGCCTCGATGGCGGGAGGAGCAGGGTCGTTTGACGTCGTCATCGGGGCGCCCTCACCAGCCGAGGATGTTGAAGATGACGGCGAACAGTGCATCGGCCACGACGATGAGGAGGATCGAGGTAACGACGGCCGATGTCGCGGCGCGCCCGACTCCCACGGCGCTGCGGTCCGCCTGCAAACCGCGCAGGCAGCCGGAAAGGCCCACGATGCCGCCGAACGTCACCGCCTTGATCAGGCCAGTCATCAGATCCGACATGTCGACGATCGTCAGCATCTCGACCCAGTAGGCGGTCGGAGGGATGTCGAGCAGGCCCAGCGCGATCACCATGCCGCCGATGATGCCGAGCGCGTTCGCGTAGAGCGTCAGCAACGGCACCATCATGATGAGCGCAAGGATGCGCGGCAGGACCAGGAAATCCACGGGGCGGATACCGAGCGTCTGCAGGGCATCGAGTTCCTCGCCGGCTTTCATGTTGCCGATCTCGGCGGCGAAGGCCGCGCCGGTCCGACCGGCCAGCACGATGCCCGTCATCACCGCACCCATTTCCCGCGTCATGCTGAGCCCAACCAGATCGGCCACCCAGATGTCGCCGCCAAACTGGCGCAGGATGATCGCGCCGGTGTAGGCGAGGGTGACGCCCACAAGAAACGCGATCAGGCCGGTGATGGGCAGAGCCATCGCGCCGCACTGCTGCATTTCGTGCACCCAGTCGCGCCAGCGAAACTTCTGGGGTTGCCGGGCCAGTCGCACCGCGCTGAGCACGCACTCGCCCAGGAAGTGGGTGAGCTCGGAGCAGCGTTTCCAGAGCGTGGTGGCGGCGGTGCCGACACTCGTGAAGAAGTCGGCGGTGCGATCGGTGGTGGTGGTCGCGCCACGCGCCTCCCGCAGGCGTGTCGTCAGATCCGTCACGCCGTCCGGCAGCGCGCTGACGTCGCACGCAATTTGGTGTTGGTTGCTCCAGGCGTGTGCTTCGCTGACGAACAACGCGAGCGAACTGTCCCAGCCGGCGAGGTCGCCCGTTTCGAACCGCAGTTGGGCTGGCTTCGCACCGGCTGGCACAACGTCGGCCCAGCGCGGATGCGGGGCGGTGATGCGCCACCGGCCGGCGACCGACACGATCAGGGTATCTTCGTCGGCTCGGGCGTTCGCGCTGGCGGTGAGCGTGTCGGACGAGACCGGCATTGGCCGCCACCATCCGTCACGATAGCGGGCCGCGCAAACCAAAGTTGTTGCGACGCAGGCGTCGGCGGCGAGGGTGGACCGGTTATGCGCTTTCGCACAGTCCTGTTCGACCTCGACGGCACGCTGATTGATCACCTTCCGGCGATCCATCGCAGTTACGGTCACACCCTGCCGCAACTGGGGTTGCCGGCGCCCAGCTACGAGCAGGTCAAGCGCGCCATCGGAGGTGGGCTGGAGCGGGCGATGCGAAACTTCGTGACCGAAGAACAGCTGCCGGAGGCGCTGCGGATCTACCGCCAACACTGGGATGAGACGATGCTGGCCGGGGCGACGCTCCTGCCGGGAGCCGAGGAGCTGTTGAAGGCGCTGCGCCGCGTGGGCGTGAAGACGGCGGTCTTCACCAACAAGCATGGCCCGTCGTCGCGCCGGGTGTGCGAGCACCTGGGTGTGGCCCCTTTGCTCGATGGGATCTTCGGGGCGACGGACACACCGTACCTGAAACCGCAGCCGGAGTTCGCCGCGCACGTGATGGCCCAGCTCCGGTGCGAACCCGACCAGACCTGCCTCGTGGGCGACTCCCCATTTGACGTGGCGGCCGCGAAGGGTGGCGGGCTGCATTTTGTGGGCGTGGAGACCGGCACGCATGCGGGCGACGAACTGCGCGCCGCCGGCGCCGAGCTGGTCGTCGCCGATCTGGTCGAGCTGCGACGCGTGTGGGGTTTGGCCGGCGCCGGGTAGCGGCTCGCTCCATTCGCAGCTCCCGAACTCATCGGCAGGCGGGACAGCCGGCATCGGGCGGGGCCGATGCTCGTTTCTGCGCGTTTCTGACAAATATCGCGCAGAATCTACCAAAAACTGCCACGCCGGCGCGGCGGTGATTCTCTAGACTGGCGGGGTTGAGCGACACGGCGTGACAGCGCCGGGCTCGCGTTGTTGTCCATGCACCCTTCCCGGTCCCTTCCACATCGCGCTGAAGTCGAGCACCAGGTTCGTCGGGTTCTGTACGCCCGTCTCGGCCGGCCGGCGCCGCGCCTGGTGCAGGCGCCCAATCCGCTGGTGGTGAATGTCAGCGCGCGTCATTGTCATCTCACTACGGAGGCGGTGGAGACGCTCTTTGGTCCGGGGCGGAAGCTGACCCCGATGAAGTGGTTGTATCAGAAGGACCAATTCGCGGCCCAGGAAACGGTCACACTGATCGGCCCGCGCAGCCGCGTGATTTCCAACCTGCGGATCCTTGGTCCCTGCCGTGACTTCAACCAGGTGGAGCTGGCTTTCACCGACGCCATTTCGCTGGGTTTCGAGATCCCGGTCCGCATTTCGGGCGACATCGCCGGAACGCCGGGCTGCATGCTGATGGGCCCGGCCGGTTTTCTTGAGCTGAAGGAGGGCGTCATCCGCGCCGCGCCCCACGTGCACATGTCGCCGGAGGACGCCGCCTTCCACGGCGTCAAAGCCGGCTCCTTCATGCGCCTGCGGATCGGCGGCCCCGCCGCCCTGGCCTTCGACCGGGTCCTCGCGCGCGTCCATCCCGACTTCAAGCTCGAGGTGCACATCGACACCGACGAGGGCAACGCCTGCGCGCTGCGTCCCGACACACCCGTTGAACTGCTTCCGTAATGGCCGCGGCACGACAACAAAAGCTTTCCTCTTCGTCCCAACGCTCCGTTCCCAAATCCCGCGCACTTATGAGTGAATCCATTGGCATGGTAGAAACCCGTGGCTACGTCGGCTCCGTTGAAGCCAGCGATGCCATGGTCAAGGCCGCGAGCGTCACGCTCGTGCGACAAATCCAGATTGGCGGCGGCCTCGTGACCGTCCTCGTCCGCGGGGACGTGGGCTCGGTGAAGGCCGCGGTGGAGGCGGGGGCGGAAGCGGCGCGTCGCGTCGGCGAGCTGGTCTGCTCGCACGTCATCCCCCGTCCGCATTCCGACCTGCTCAAACAAGCGGGGCTCTCCGCCTGAACCTCAATCGTCCGACCCACTGTATCCATACCACCATGACCCAGCTCGCGCTTGGCATCATCGAAACAAAGGGCTTCTGCACGCTGGTCGAGTCGGCTGACGCCGCGCTGAAGGCGGCCAACGTCACCATGACCGGCTACGAGGCCGTGGGCAGCGGCTATGTCGCCGCCTTCTTCCGCGGCGACGTCGCGGCGGTCAAAGCCGGCGTGGAGGCTGGCGCGGAAGCCGGCCGCCGCGTTGGCGAGATCATCAGCGTCCAGGTCATTCCGCGTCCGCACGAGGAATTGGCCGGCCTGGGCAAGTGGCTCACGCCACCGACCTCCTGAGCACGCTCCCTCCTGCCGCGGCGGCTGAAGCCGGCCGCGTTTCCCTTCCACGTCCCACCCCCGTCGCTGACCGGCGGCGGTGTATCAAAGCCGTCCTTACCGTGAACATCCTCATCGCCAATCTCGGGTCGACCTCGTTCAAGTATCGCCTTTTCCGGTTCGACGGGGCGGTGCCGACCGAAGTGGCGCGGGGTGGACGGGAGCGGGTGCGGCATTTTGGCGAGGCGCTCGAGAGCTCCCTAGTCGAGCTGACCGACAGCGGACCGCTGGGCAGCCTCGCCGACCTGGATGCCGTGGGGTTCAAAACAGTGCAGGGCGGCTCGCTGACCGGCTGTGTGCTGGCGGACGAAAAGGTCGAGACAGCGCTGGAGCAGACCGCCGACCTCGCCCCCGCCCACAATCCGGCCTACGCCGCCGGGATTCGCCAGTGCCGCGCGCAGCTGCCGGGCGTGCCGCTGGTCGCCCTATTTGAGACGGCGTTCTACCAATGGGTGCCGTCCTACGCCTCCCGGTACGCCGTGCCGCCGAGCTGGTCGGCGGTCGGCGTTAAGCGTTACGGATTCCACGGCGCGAGTCACAAACATGTGGCGGAACGTTCCGCGGAATTGCTGGGCCGCGACGACGTGGCCGACGTCGTCCGAGGCCTCTATCAATACGGACCGCAGCCGCTCGCCGGTTCGCCGTGCCGGGTCATTTCCTGCCACCTCGGCGGCTCGAGTTCCGTCACGGCCATCGTCGATGGTGTGGCGATCGGCAGCAGCATGGGGCTGAGCCCGCAGTCGGGTTTGCCGCAGAACAATCGCGTGGGAGATTTGGACTCCGCGGCGATCCCGTATGTGCGGCGGCGGCTCGGGCTCACGATGGACGAAATCGAGCGCCAGCTCGCGCAGGAGTCCGGTCTGCTCGGGTTGTCCGGGGTCAGCAACGACCTGCGGGACATTCGCCAGGCTGCGCTCGCGGGCGACCGCCGAGCCGAGTTGGCGATTGATGTTTTTGTCCACTCCATCCGGCACTGGGTCGGGGCGTTCTGGTTGGAAATGGGCGGCTGCGACGCGCTCGTGTTCACCGGAGGCATTGGCGAAAACGCCGCGTGGTTGCGCGATATGGTCTGCGCCGGCCTGGGTGACCTCGGCCTCTTCCTTGATCCCACAATCAATGCCGGCTCCCCGATTGAAGCCGATCTCGCCGATTCCACTTCACGCACGCGGGTCTTCGCGCTCGCGGCCAACGAGGAACTCGTGGTGGCGCGCGAAGTACACCGGTTCCTTCTCGCGCACGCCCGCCAGCCGCTCGGCGCCTCCGTGTGATTTCCCTCCTCTTGTTCTCCTCCTCCAACCCAGTCCACCATGTCTAAAGCCCTCGGTCTTCTCGAAACGCGCGGCCTGACCGCTCTCGTCACCGGCACGGATGCCATGCTCAAGGCCGCCAACGTCACGCTGGCCGGGCCGATGAAGCAGGTCGGCAACGCCCTCGTCACGGCCGTCGTGGTCGGTGATGTCGCGGCCGTCAAGGCGGCCCCCGATGCCCG
>JAEWIY010000028.1 GCA_023386835.1 Verrucomicrobiota bacterium | reverse complement strand
CGTCCTAAGTTCTCGACGGAGGCGGAAGGCGCGGCAGACGGCTGGGCAGCAGCACGAGTACTCGCGCGCGAGCGGGGCGACGGGGGCGGCATGATCGCTTCGACCGTCGTGCGCCGGAGCGGTTGCGACGAACGGGTCAGCACCTCCCGAGTCCCGGGAAGCCCCCCCAGTCCCCCGCCAGCCATCTACTGAGCCCGCCCGCCGACGAGCGAGACCGGCCTCGGTCACGCTCAGCTAGCGGTCCCGAGCCGCCTCACGTCCGGCGCACGTTAAGCCCCAAGCTGGCTTGCCCAGCCGAAGCGGGGCTTCGGGTCCGCCGCCGCCTCGTACCTCGGCTATGGCGGGACAGCCTTCGCTCGCGGAACTCGCGAAGGCTGGAACCGCAGCTCACCCCATCCGACTAAGCAGGACCGCACGTGCGGATACCCCATGAATCGCCGTCGCTCTCTGACCATTTTCCCGCTGCTCATTGCGGCGGCGATCGCCGCCTTCCAGTACTTCGGCTCCGAGAAGGTGGTAAACCCCGAGACCGGCCGCGCCAGTCGCGTCGCAATGTCGAGCGACGACGAAGCGGCCTTGGGCCTGCAGAGTTTCCGCCAGGTCCTGTCCGAGAGCGACACCGTCCGCTCCGGTCCGGAGGTGGAGTTGGTACAGCGGGTCGCCGGGCGCCTCGCTGCCGCGATCGGCGACTCGGGCGAGGGGTTCGACTGGGAGGTGGCGGTGATCCGCAGTGACCAAGCCAACGCCTTCTGTCTGCCCGGCGGGAAGATCGCCGTGTACACCGGCATCTTGCCCTACACCAAAACCGAAGCCGGGTTGGCTGCAGTGATGGGCCACGAGATGGCGCACGCCATTGCCCGGCATGGCTCCCAACGACTGCTGCGATCAACGGTCGCACAAACGGTCATGATCGGCGCGCAGTTTTCCTTCACCGAGCTGGATTGGGAGCAGCGCCGCATGGTCATGGCCGCGCTGGGCGCGGGCGCGCAGTATGGCGTGCTGCTGCCGTTCAGCCGCGGTCACGAGACGGAAGCCGACCAGATGGGCCTCCTTTACATGGCCCGGGCCGGCTACGACCCGCAGGAGGCGGTCGCCTTCTGGGAACGCATGAACAGCAACTCCAGCCGCGCCCCACCGGAGTTCGCCTCCACGCACCCGTCGCACGAGACACGGGTGCGGGACCTGCAGGCGTTCATGCCCCGCGCGCTACAGGAGTTCCAACGCGTCGCCGAGTAATTCACCGGACCCGGCTCCGCGCAGCCGGAACCGGACGCGCGAGAGCCGCCGCCATTTAGCTCCGGGCGAAGATCGTCTTCTGGACGTTGACGCCGATCAGTTCACCAAACGCCCAAGCTGACTCCGAACCTTCCTTCGCCGGCTTCGGGCGCCGGAACGGCAGGAAAATGAGCCGGGAAATGGTGTTCGACTCCACCACCAGCCGGACGGCCTCCGGGTAATCAGGCTTCAGCTCCGCCGGCACACTCGCCTCGGCCAGGATCGCACCCGCCACGATCTCGCCGTTGAAATACTGCCGGGCCATGCCCTGCTCGATGATCGCATACTGCTCGGCCGCGGACTTCGGCTCACCCTCGAGCGAAGCGGCCACGAGCTTCCGATCGCCGGACGCGTCGATCACCGCCCCCCACGGCGAAAACGCGCCATTCTTTTCCAGCATCTGGCGGGCGGTCTCGAGGCAGTCTTTCACCATGGCTTCGACCCGGTGGGGGCCGACGGGCAGAGGATTCATGCGGCGATTGCAGGGAGCCGCACGCGAAGGACAAGACGGTTCCGCGCCTTTTCCGAACACGCTTAAGGGAGCAGCCAGATCGCCGGGATCCGCCGATCGCCCCGATTCGGCGTCGGGTGACGCCGCCGCCACAGCCACTCGTCCCGGATCCGCCGCACCTCGCCCCCGCCGCCTTGCGGCGCCCAAGGGGGTCGTCGTGACTCGCGACCTACCCCGCCGCTCATGTCCCCTCTCCACCCCGCCACCAAGTTTGGTGCGCTGCTTGTTCCGTTGCTGACGTTGGCCTCGCTTTGCGTCGCCGCACCCGAAGTGAAGTTCTCTGGCGATGTGCGTTTGCGCTACGAGGAAGACTGGGACTCGCAAACCTCCAACGGCACCCCGCGGCAAAACCGCGAACGTGCGCGCGTCCGGGTCCGACTCTCCGCCGCCGGCAAGCTGACCGACACCCTCAGCTTCGGCGTGCGTGCCCGGACGGGGAATCCCGACAGCCAGCAATCGCCGCATCTCTCCTTCTGGTCGAGCGACGATCAGGAAGATGACCTCGAAGGCGTGCTTGATCGCTACTTCCTCCACTACCAGGAAGGGCCGCTGACCGCCTGGGCGGGTCGCAACAACCTGCCGTTCTGGCAGCAGACCGAGCATTTCTGGGATGAGGACGTCACGCCAACCGGCTTCGCCGCCACGTACGCGTGGAAACGCGAAGCGGACACCCTGACGCTCACGGGCGGCGCCTTCCTGTTGCCCGATGGCGCCGTAGATCTGCACGGCGAAATGGTCGGCGGCCAGGTGCGGTATGTTCGGCCAAGCGGGGCCGGCCAACTCACGCTCGCGACGGGACTCTACGCCATGGAAGGTTCGGACGGCGCCGAGTTGCTGCGCAACCGCAACGGCGCCCGCGACTACCTCGTCGGGCAGTTCAGCGCCCAGTGGAGCCAGCCGCTCGCGCCCAACCGCCCGCTCGTGCTCGGCCTCGACCTGCTGGAAAACTTCGCCAACTACGACGCCCACGACGCGGCTCCCTACGCGCCGCAACATGCCGACGAAACCACGGGCATCGTTCTCTCCGCTGTGCTCGGCCAACTGAAGCAACGCCACGACTGGCAAATCGGCTACTACTACGCGCGCATCGAGACCCTCGCCGTCAACGCATCCTACGCGCAGGACGACTGGGCGCGGTTCGGCAGCAGCACCCAATCCGACCTCACGGACATCAAGGGTCACGAATTCCGCGCCGCCTACGCGATCACGCCCAACCTGAACGTGATGACCCGCGTGTTCTTCGTGGAGGCGATCACGAGTCGTCAGGACGGCAACCGTTGGCGGCTCGACCTCAACTGGAAATTTTGAACCCAAGCCACCCCATGAAAGCCCTCCTCCCCCTGCTCGGCCTCAGCCTGTGTAGTGCCTTGGCGGCGACACCGCCCGCCCCCGAGACCGTGCGCACCTACCGCGTCCGCCAGAACGTGACCGTCTCGGACATCCCCGCCGGTGCGAAGTCGCTCAAGTTCTGGATCGCGATTCCGGACAACGAGCGGTTCCAGGAGGTGCTCGACTTTGCCGTCATCTCGACCCCGGGACCGTGGCGGATCGTCCGCGAACCGGAGCGCGGCAACCGCTTCATGCTCGTGGAAGCCGCGAACCCCGCGCCCGGCCAGTCGACGACCACCGTCGAGTTCACGCTGCGCCGCCGCTCGGCTCACGTGCAGCTGGACGCCGCCAAGGTTGGCCCGCTGACCGATACCCACCGCACACTCTACGCCGAGGAATTGCGACGCGATGCGCCGCACATGGCCGTGACTCCGCGGATCGAGCAGATGGCGGCGGAGGCGTGTGGCGACGAGACCAACGTCGCGCTGCAGGCGCACCACCTGCTCAACGCGGTGGCCGACTACGCCGACCACTATTCCAAGGATCCAAGCAAACCCAACTGCGGCATCGGCGACGCGGAGGACTGCCTGGCCAACGCCGGTGGCTGCTGCACTGATCTGCATTCGCTCTTCATCGCCCTCGCGCGCGCCCGCGGCATCCCCACCCGGCTGCAGATGGGTTACCGGCTTCGTGAGGTCAACGAAGGCAAGGAGGTCGACCCCGGTTACCGGTGCTGGGTGGAGTACTTTGCTCCCGGATACGGCTGGGTCTCGGCCGACATCGTGGAAGCGGATGCGGGTGACCTCTTCGGCCGCACGCAGTGGTTCACCGGGCTGACGGAACGCCGGCTCTGGCTCAACGAAGGCCGCGAATTTGCCCTGCCGGGCTGGAACGAGGCCAACGGCCGGGTGAACACCGTCATCATCGGCTACGCTGAGATCGATGGAGTGCCCGCCCGCGTGCTGCCCGACACCGCGACGCAGAAACCCGCCCAGCTCTCGCGCACCGTGCAGTACGTGGAGATCAAGGCCGGGACCGACGGGTCGGCGCTGGCGGCTGCCCGATAACGAGACCGAGCGAGCGTAGCGGGCGCGCGGGACCGAACTCCGCGCACTGGCGGCAGTCTCAGATGGCATGCCGCACACGCGTCGCCTCCCTCGCATCGCGCCCACCGGAAGCGGGGGCCCGCCGCCGGCGGCCCCCCCGCCGGGCCCG
>JAEWIY010000140.1 GCA_023386835.1 Verrucomicrobiota bacterium | reverse complement strand
CTCCAACGCGCGGATCACCAACTCTTCCGGCAGCAGCGAGTTCGACGCCGCCGTGCTGCAAGCGTTTCGCTCCATCGGCGCGCTGGGCCCTCCACCTACCGGTGGAGCTCAAGAGCTTTCGGTGCTGATCGAGCTGCGCGAGCGGAGTTGACGAAAAAGTCCTTGCGTTCGGTGCCGGGACTTTGATTGTCCCCACCTTCCTGACGGGCCCTTAGCTCAGTTGGAAGAGCGCCTCAATGGCATTGAGGAGGTCAGCGGTTCGAACCCGCTAGGGTCCACCAACTCACCCCGCCCACCGGCGGGGTTTCGCGTTTCAGACGTGGCGAGGCCACTCGAGGCGACAAATCGCGACGGCATTCAACCGCTGGATGTGAACCGATCGCGAACCAAGCCGAAACCAACGGGCCACGGGGGTTGGTGCCCCCCGATCCCGGGTGCGTGGCTGACCCTCAACCCGCCGCCGCCGTGCGCATGAGGTCGCGGTCCAGCAACTCCCAAGTCGCAACGCACCATGAGCCTGCCAACCGGGCTCGGAGCTTGCCCCTGCGAGCCGGGCTTTTACACCAGTTCGCTTAACCGTGTCGCTCCCGGCTTGAGGTTGACGAGATCCGCGATCCGCACGGGAACGTGGCCGCTGGCAATGGACTGATTGGCCGCGATGCCCACCAGAATCGAAGCGGCCCCTTGCTCGTGCCCGGCATGCCGGCCGTACGGATCAGCTGGAGCGGAGGGAGAAAAGATCTGTTCAGTCAGCTTCGGATCCCCGCCGTCGTGACCGCCTGAATACCGGGTGACCTGCACCTCATACGAGGGTCGGAAGTGCGGGTAAACGAGCAGTCGCTCGTTGGCGGCGTCGAACTCTGATCCGGCGGGCGCGCCCGCGCCACGACTGCCATCCTCCGCGCGCAGATCGGTGGCGGCCCACTCGCAGTACTCCAGGCGCCCCCGGTCGCCGTTACACGTCACGCGCATGCCCTCGCGTGGCGAGAAGCTCACGAGCGAGTAGTTGAGCAACACCCCGGTCCGATAACGCACGAGCGCGCCCATGTTGTCATAGATGTCGATTCCGTCGCGAAAGACATTGCGGTCGCGGATGTATCCATCGTGCGCCTCCGCCTGCAGGTAGAGGCTCGCGCCCTGGGGATCGCGGGCGAGATCGTAGGCAAACGGGTCCCTCGCCGCGGCCGGCTCGTTCGTGTAGCGGTCGTAACGCGTGAGCGCCTCGTCGCCCCGGGCAACGGCATTGGCGCGCCCATAGTAGTCCAATTGTCCATACGCCACGACCTCCTCCGGGATCGCGTCCAACCACCAGTTGACGAGGTCGAAATGATGTGTGCTCTTGTGCACCAGCAGTCCGCCCGACTCCGCCATGGTCGCGTGCCAGCGGTGGTAGTAGTCCGCGCCATGGGCGGTGTTGAGAAGGTACTCGAGGTTCACGCTGCGAACCTGTCCGATCGTCCCGGCGGCCAGCAGCTCGCGCACGCGGGTCCGGTGCGCGGACCAGCGATAGTTGAAGGCGACGCGCACCCGGCCCCGCGTTTCCTGCACGGCCTCCAGGATCTGACGACACTTGGCGGCATCGATCGTCATCGGCTTTTCGGTGACGACCTCGCAGCCGGCCCGCACGGCCTTCACGATGTACTCGTGGTGCGTTGAATCCTTGGATACAACGATCACGCAATCCGGACGCTGCTCCTGCAGCATCCGTTCGAACTGTTCCGGACGGTAAGTGGGGACCGCGGGATGCGAATGTTCCTGCTGCAGGACGGCGTTGTAGTGCGCCATCCGGGCGGGATTCAGGTCACACAAACCAACCAGCGCGCAGTGCTCCCGGTAGAGCGACACCATTGGGGTCATGAAATTGAAGGCGCGGATACCGGTACCGACGATGCAATAGCGTTTTCGGCTCATGAACAAATGAAGGAAGAAGGGGCGCGCCCGAACAAGGGGCCGATGCGGGACGCGAGGCAAACCACCATCCGTTGATCCGGGAGCGACAAAGCGTGACGCCACCACGCGTCGGCGGACGACCCGGCTGCCCGGCAGGCTCGCAACGCTAGGGGCGACGACACCCATCGGACGGAACGATCACTTTCCGTAGCTGCGCGATCACGGAATCGCGGGTGTATCTTCGCACCTCGGCCTTAACCTACCTGAATGAGCAACCGCGTGCCCCCTTCCCCGGAATCCGCGCCTCCCGCCGCTGTTCGCGTCCCGCTTCTGCCGGGTGAAAAGTGGTGGGGCGGACGCGTGACCGACGCGGCGCTCATGCCCTACTCCGCCGAGCGCACTCATCATCGCAGTCTGCATGCGCGCGAACGTCTCGATGGAAACCAGACGCAGCCGCTGCTGCTGTCCAGCGCCGGGCGCTACGTGTGGAGTGAGGCCGCTTTCGCCTTCGCCATTCAGGAGGGCGAACTCCAACTGAGGGAGAACGACGCGCCCTTGGTCATCGAAACGGCCGGCCGCACACTGGACTCGGCTTTTCGCGCGGCTTCGCGACGATTCTTTCCCGCTGATGGCCGGATCCCGGCCCACGAGCTGTTCACCTCGCCCCAGTACAACACCTGGATCGAGCTGCTCTACGATCAGAACGAGTCCCGGATCCTGGACTATGCAAAGGCGTTGCTGCGCGCAGGGTATCCCCAAGGCGTCCTGATGATCGATGACAACTGGCAGGAGGACTACGGGGTGTGGGACTTCTCGCCCCGGCGCTTCCAAGACCCGCGCGGGCTCGTCCAGGAACTGCATCGGCTCGGGTTTCGCGTCATGCTGTGGGTCTGCCCGTTTGTCAGCGCCGACTCCGCCACTTTTCGCGAGCTCGCGCGCCGGGGATTGCTGCTCCGCGATGCCTCGGCCGAAGGTGATCCCGTTTGGAACAATACGCCCAACGATGCCGCGCTGGTGCGCTGGTGGAATGGCGCCAGCGGCGTGCTCGACCTGAGTCATCCGGAAGCGGTGGCCTGGTTCCGCGCCCAGCTGGACCGGCTGGTGAATGAATTCGGCGTGGATGGGTTCAAGTTCGACGCCGGCGACAGTCATTTTTACCTGCCCGCGCGCGGCACGGGCCCACTGGTCTCCCACCAGCCGCGCACACCGGAGGAGCACACGCTGGATTTCGCGCGGATCGGGCTTTCGTACCCTTTTAATGAATACCGCGCCTGCTGGCGCCTGGCCGGGCAGCCGCTCGCCCAGCGCCTGCGAGACAAGGAGCATGCGTGGTCGGCGCTCCAGAGCCTGGTGCCAGGCATCATCGCCCAAGGCTTGATGGGATACGCCTTCACGTGTCCGGACCTGATCGGCGGAGGCCATGCCGGCTCATTCGAAAATCCCGCCACATTCGATCCGGAGTTGGTGGTCCGTTCGGCGCAGGTGCACGCGCTCATGCCGATGATGCAGTTTTCCGTGGCGCCGTGGCGGGTGCTCCCACCAGCCTTGGACGCCATCTGCCGGCAGGCGGCGCATCTGCACCAACGGGCCGGAGCACATCTGCTCTCGCTCGCGCGGGAGGCGGCGCAATCGGGTGAACCGATCATCCGACCGCTGGCCTGGCACTGGCCGCACGCCGGTTACGAGGAGATCACCGACACCTTTCTCGTCGGCTCCACTCTCCTCGTGGCGCCGGTGGTGCAGAAGCATACCCGTGCACGCGACATCTGCTTCCCCCCGGGGATCTGGCACGGTGACGACGGCACGCAGGTGCAGGGTCCGGTGAAGCGCCAAGTGGACGTGCCGCTCGAACGTTTGCCCTACTACTCGACGGATGCGTCCTTGATCCGGCTTCTGCAGCCGCGCCGGTTGTGAGCGACGCGAGCGTTGTCCGGGCTACCTTCACGTCCACACCACGGGTTTCAGCTCCATGGGTGCGCGGCTTCGGACGCCTCCTGGACGCGTGAGGCCGCGAACTCCGAGGCGCTTCTTTCAAACTGCTCCTCAATCACAGTGAAATGCCGATTCCATCGGCCTACTCCTCCACTGCCCAAGCCATCACCTTTTGAACGGTCGAAAATCAGTGATCGTCCATTGCCCCCGGCGGGTCGATCGCATCATCTGGTGGCTTCGTTTTGTCTCCGCCCCTCTCCGGAAACCCTCCTGATCCCCGTTCGGCACGCCTGGTCTCATTGCGTGGACTCATCATGGTGTTGTGCGGCCTGCTGTTCGCCGGCTGCGTCCCGCCGGATGATGGCGGGCAGACCCGGTTGACCTTCGCCGTCTACGGCTCGCTCGAGCAGTTGAAACGAGAGGAAGCCTTGGTCGAGGCCTTCGAGCGGGCGAATCCGGACATCCAGATCGACCTGCTCCCGATCGCGGCTGGTCGTTTTGCGGAGAAATTGCAGGCGATGTTCGTGGGGCGCGTCGCCCCGGACGTGATGATGCTGGAATTCACCTATTATCACGACTGGGCCGCACGGGGGGCGCTGCTCGACCTGACGTCGGAGGCCACCGAACTTCAGGCCGGCGATCCCTACATGCCGCTCGTGCAGCGGGCGTTCACGCGCCATGGGCGGTACTATGCGCTGCCGATCAATTTCGCGGGTTACGTCACGTATGCGAACGTGGATGCGTTCAAGGCGGCGGGGATTCCCTATCCGGAGAACGGCCTGACGTGGGCGCAGATTGAAGAGCTGGGGCCGAAACTCTCGCGCGCGGCCGGCAACCCCGATGCGTCGACCGAGTATGCCCTCCAGATGCTGGACACCATCGCTCCCTTCTGGGCCTTTGGCGGGAAAGTTTTCGATGACCTCGAGCATCCGACCCGGGTCGAAGTGAACTCCCCGGCCACCGTGGACTTCATCGAGTTCTCCCGTCGCACCTACCGGGCGTCATGGGCGGTTCCGCCGTCCGTTCGCAATGATCACGGCAACTACCAGATTTTCCGGGACGGTCTTGTCGCCCTGTTTATCGGCGGACGCTGGGAGACGCCGAATTTTCTGGATCGCACCACCTTCACCTGGGACATCCTCCCGTTTCCCGCGGGTCCGGCCGGGTCCAAGCCGCTGCACAACGGCACGGGCGTCGCCGTATCCAAGGATACACGACATCCGGAGGCCGCCCGCCGGTTCGCCCGCTTTTATGGATCGTCGGACACGGCCCGGATCGCGATGCGCGGCGGGCGGACGGTGCCGCCGTACCGGTCGCTCGTCTTCGGCGAGGAGTTTCTCAACCTTCCCCCGAAGGGCTCAACGCGACACCTCGGCCACGCGATGGAGGAAGGAGCCGCCGAATTTTTCATCTATCGTCCCGGTGCCCGCCCGGTGCGGAAGATTCTTTCCACCCGCCTCGAGCAGGCGGTTGAAGTCGAGCCGCAGCGACCCGTGCACGAAATCGTCAGCCTGCTGGAGACCGACCTGCAGCGCTGGCTTGATCGCAATGTTGACCCGGAAACCGAATAGCCCGGCCCGCGGCCGCATCACGGAAGGCGGACGATGCGGCTTCGGCACGCCCACGCCTGGCCATCCAGGGGCGCTTTCCGGGCGCGTGGCGCCCCCGACGACATGAGCCAGCAGCGGCAACTTCGCGCCGGGTTGTTGTTCCTCGCGCCGAACTTCCTTGGGTTTGTCCTGTTCACCGCGTGGCCCGTGGCCGCCTCGCTGCTGCTCAGCTTCTCGTCCTGGGACCTGCTGACGCCGCCCCGGTGGATCGGTCTGCAGAATTTCACCACCTTGCTCGGGTTTCATCAGACCGTCGACGGGTGGCAGGCGAATGACGCCGATTTCTGGAAGTATCTCGGCAACACCCTGTTTCTCCTCCTCGGTCTGCCGATCAACATCATCGGGTCATTGTTCCTGGCCTCGATCCTCAGCCAGAAACTCCGGTTCACCCACGTGTATCGAGTGATCTACTACGTGCCTCACCTCGTCTCCGGGGTCGCGATTTTTTATCTCTGGCGCTGGATGTACAATCCCGACTTCGGGTTGATCAATGGCATCCTGGCGACGGTCGGGATCGACGGGCCCGACTGGCTGCTCAACTACCATTGGGCCAAACCCGCACTGATCCTGATGAGCACCTGGACGGCGATTGGTGGAGCCAATCTCATCCTGTACCTGGCGGCGCTGACGAATGTGCCGGTTGAACTCTACGAGGCCGCCTCCATCGACGGCGCCGGGGCGTGGCAAAAGTTTCGGGCGGTGACCTGGCCGGCGGTTCGACCGGTGACGTTCTTCATCATCACCACCGGGCTGATCGGCGGGTTTCAAGGTGGATTCGAGGCCGCGTACATCATGACGAATGGCGGTCCGTTTGGCGCCACGACCACGCTGGGCTACTACATCTATGAACGGGCCTACGTGGCTTTTGAAATGGGCTACGCGTCCGCGGTCGCGTGGATCATCTTTCTGCTCGTGCTGGTGGTGACCGTCTTCAACTGGCGTCGCACGGGCGGCGGCGGACTTCACTGAACGACCATGCGCCCCTCCCGCTGGCTCTTCCTCTGGCACGTTCCGCTCATTCTCATCGCGGCCACCATGCTGCTGCCGCTGGTCTTCATGCTTCGGACTGCGTTGGGCGGCGCGGATCTGAATCTCGGCACCGGCGAGTCCCTCACCGCGATGCTCTGGCCCAGGTCCTGGAACTGGAAAAACTTCCTGGAAGTCTGGGAGGTGGTGCCGTTCGGGCGTTACTACGTGAACAGCCTCTTCGTCGCAGTCGTGGTCACGGCGGCGAAAGTCTTCACCAGCGCCCTGGCTGCCTTTGCGTTCGCGCGGTTGAACTTCCGCGGGCGTGACGCGCTGTTCCTGGCGTACCTGGCCACGATGATGGTGCCGGGCGCGGTGACGATGATCCCCAACTTCATCACGATCCGCATGCTGCCCGAGTGGCTGGGCTACATTTTCCCATGGGTCGACTGGCTCGCGTTGCGACACCTCGGCGACTCGGCGAACGATCCGATGGTCGGGCGGCTGCTCGGGCTGGACTCCTATTTCGCGTTGATCGCGCCCGGGATGTTCACCGCGTACGGCACGTTCATGTTGCGCCAGTTCTTCCTGACGCTCCCGCTAGAGCTCGATGAAGCCGCGACCATCGACGGATGCTCCGCGTGGCAGACCTTCTCCCGCATCATCCTTCCGCTTTCGGTCCCGGGTCTCGCGACGCTGACCATCTTCACGTTCATGGCCACCTGGGGCAGCTTCATGTGGCCGCTGGTGGTGACGAATCAGGACGCCCTGCGCACGCTGCCGCTGGGACTGCAGGCGTTCCAGGGCCAGTATGGCACCGAGTGGCACCTGATGATGGCGGCGGCCCTGATGATGCTCATTCCGCAGATCGTGATCTTCCTCTTCGGCCAGCGCTTCTTCCTGACCGGCCTCACCATCGGGGCGGTGAAGGGTTGAGGGGACGCCGACCTAGATGGGTCGACCCAAGCTCGTCGGCTCTCATAACATATTTCTCGGGAATCGTTGAGCCCTCTTCCCCGCCCCGCATCCACATCCCGTTTCTCACTACGGGCATCGGAAGATCACCGTCCCCGCGAACCGCGCTAACGCGCGCTGGCTCAAATGGATCAGTCCAGACGTCAGCTTCTGAATGAGTCGCGCCAGAGGACCGAATACGACTTATGATGCCTGCCCCTCTGCCGAGCCCTGCTATTGCGCATGGAGCCCGATTCAAAAAAATAAGCGTAGATGAAAGTGCGTGACAGCGGGATGCCAGAACAGAGCTACTGGGAAAGCCTTTTTGACATCACGGGGATACTGGAACGATTGAAAATCGACCAACAGATCGGTGACGCGGTGGAAGTTGGTTGTGGTTACGGCACCTTCACTCTGCCGATCGCTCAACGCATCGGCGGCACACTACATTCGTTTGATGTTGAATCAGAGATGGTCCACCTGACACAGGCGCGAGCTAAGCTCGCAGGAATTCAGAACCTTCGATTGGCAGTGCGCGACGTGATCACGGACGGGTGTGGCCTGCCCAGGAAGAGCATGGATGCAGTCTTTCTCTTCAATATCCTTCATGCCGAAGACCCGGTAAAAATGCTTCGCTCCGCTGGCGAACTTGCGCGCACTGGCGGACGGGTGTTTGCGATTCATTGGCGATCGGATGTGCCGACGCCTCGCGGTCCTGCTCTCGCAATCCGGCCACGGGCCGAACAGATCGCGAGTTGGGGAGGAGCTGTCGGGCTACAGGCGGAGCCAAGCCAGCTTCTTCCGCCGTGGCATTTTGGTATTACACTGCATCAGAAATCATAGTGGTCTGACGCGCCGCGGGTCGATCTGAGGAGATCGCGTCCGATGGCGTCGTCAACGGGTGCGCCGCCCCAGAGTTTTCGAAACAGGCGCGAAAAATACAGCGGATCCGAATACCCGAGTTCCGCGGCCACCTCGCCGACGGCCAGATCGGTTTCGCGCAACAAATGCCGCGCAGCCTCCAGTCGCAGCCGCTCGCTGTACTGTTGCAGGGATTCGCCCACCTGCGTCTTGAACAAATGACTCAGCCGCGATTCCGACTAGGCCGATCCAAGGGGTCACGTCTGAGACCTGACCCTCTACCGGAGCACTGGTCGCGCGGCCTTTTGTTCATCCGCCAGCAATGGGAGCGGCGGAGTCGTTCAACGAGCGCCGAGCCGTGCCGTGTCGCGGCGCCGTGGTCGTTGATGCTGCGGGCTTGAATCCTCGATGTGTTCGCCGACTGTGAAAGCGATGCCCAACGACGCGTTCGCCGCCTTACACTTTGCCGGTGAGGAAGAGCATACGTCGCCGGAGTACCGGTTGGACAATCGCAAGCGCGGCGGGATGGATCACCTGATCGTGCAACGCACCGTGCGCGGCCGCGGGTTCTTCGAAAACGCGCAGGGTCGGCAACTCGTGGAGACAGGACACGTGATGCTGTTCACGCTGAACGAACCAAGCGTGTACGGTTATCCGCCCGAACTGAATGGCGCCCCGTATCGCCTGCGGTTCCTCTCCCTCACCGCGGTGCCGAGCGTGGCTCCGCTCTTCCGCCAGTTGCGCGAGGAGTTTGGCTCCGTTCTGCCGATGCCCGACGGACTCGCCTCCGACGCGCTCTTCAACGAGATTTTCTCCCGGTACAAACAACGCTCGTTCAACGACCGTTTTCATGAGGCGGAGCTGATCTACCGGCTCCTGCTGGCGATCTATCGCGAGCAGGTGAACGAAACGCACACGAGCGATCCGATCGAGTACGGATACCACCTCATCCGGAGTCACTTTCGTTCCCCGCTGAACCTGAAGGTGATCGCCCAAAAATGCGGCGTGAGCCGGGAACATTTTATTCGCCGCTTCGGCGAGCGGTTCCATGAGCCGCCGGGTGCGCTCTTGCGCCGATTGCGGCTCAATCACGCGGAGGCGATGCTCAAGGCCACCAAACTCACGGTGGAAGAAGTCGCCCTCGCCAGCGGTTTCCTCAGCGCCAACACGCTCACTCGCGCTTACCGCGTAAAGTTCGGCCACAGCCCGCGCCGGGCTGCGGAAGGTCGCTGAGCGAAGCGAGGACCAACCTGGTCCAGGCTGCGGCCGCAGGGATCGGCGCCCGGCAGAAAAACGGACACGTCAGGAGCGTTTGGATACGCCGGTTACCTGGCCCGGCGAATGACCGGCTCCACGCCGCCCTCGTGGGAAAAGACGATCTCCCACCCGGCAACGCGCACACCGGCGCCGGAGTCGGTTCCAATCAATTGCGCGGCTTCCGCAGAGACCGCCGGGGCATCGGCATCATCCACAAACAGCACGTGCAGAAAGGAGTCCCGCAGCGCGGGACGCCCGGGGCTCACCTCGAGGCGCCAGGCACCTGTTTCAATCGTGCCGATCTTCTTGCTGGTGGGATCCCACCCGTGGTCCTGTCCATCGACCCACGCCTCCCTGCCCGGGCCGCCAATCAACTCCCACCGCGCGTCGCCGGGCAGCAAGGTCACGCTGGTCAGGCGTCCACCCGCGTTCTCCGCCACCAGGGTTCGGCCTTCGAGCCGCGGCGCGTGCACCGTGTGCAGCAGGAAACGTTTCGTGAAGGACGGGTTGGTGCTTTCGACGCGGTCGTACACGACCACCACGGGATGCGGATGCGACGTGTCCCTCAAATACACGAGCTCACGCTGCGCCAGCCGGACCCGGGCCGGATCGTACGCCGCCGTCGCGTCGCCGGCCATGTAAGTGTACTCCGGGGTGTCGCGGTAACCGGTGATCCCGCCGAGCTGCGCCATCCCGCCAGGCTGAAGATCCGCGAGCGTCGACGGTTCGGGCCGGAAGATCTGCCCCCCGTCGTTGGAGATCGGCCGCTCGTAGAACGTGTACTCCTGCGCGGGATCGAACACCACGATCGCGTTGTGGGCGATCGTGCGCTGGAAGTAGTTCCTCCAGTGCAGCCCGGCGTAGGCTCCGCCACGTTCGCCGAATTCGTCGTACAACCCGGAGTCAATCGCGAGTCCGCCGCGGTAATGCAGGGTGAAGGCGTTTTGCTCGAGGTGATTGTGATTCGACGAATAGAAGGGCGTGGACTGGAACTGCAGGTGCGTGGTGCCGGGCCCCCACTGGTCGCGGGCGACGACGATGCCCGCCGGACCGAAGTGACGGCTCAGCGGGAGTGGGTGCTGCGCATCATCCGGTGGCCGCGGAGTCACTTGTTTGTCGCCGTACAGGATGTCCACAAATCGGTCGGCCGCGGGCCGGATCATGGCGGCAGCAGACGGATCCTTTAACACACCCGCGGCGATCAGCAGCAGCGTCCGTGATGCGTTGAGGTCGGCCCGGACGGTGTACGCGTCCCCTTTATTTGGATACAACCCGTCGCCCTGCCGGCCGTAGTGCCAGAAAAGAGGCAGCTTCGCCTGCCACGGAAAGAACACCGTCTCGTTGGTGGCGCTCGACCAGATCGCGTGGATGTCGCCCGACAGGTACGCCAAACTGTAGGCCCAGCCCATGTGGTAACCGCCTTCCGACGCGATCCAGCCCTGGGCGGGAAAGAAGCCGTTGATCCAATGGTCACGGACGACGAGGAGCCGCTCCCGCAGCTCCGGCCGTTCGGTGACGAGGGCGAGCAGCCCAACCGCCAAGGTCATGTTGCCCCAGCGCGAATGTCCACCGATGTAGTTGGTCGTCTTCTCCGCGAAGTACCAACACCGCTCGATCTGGCGCAGCAGACCTTCCTGCAGCATTTGCCGTTCGACGGTGGACAGGTGCGGGTAGAGCCAGTCGTAGGCGATGCCCAGACACTGGAGCAGCCCGCGCAACTCCGAATCATTCTTCGCCGGCGGGCTCTCGAGCAGCGCGCGCGCCCACGCCTTGGCCCAGTCCAGCTTTTCGGGGTCCCCAGTCAGGACGGCCGCGAAGACGGCATTGCGCGGTGGCTGCCAGCCTTTCAGGTAATTGCCCTGCGCAAATTTCTCCGGCGGTTCGGCGAACACCTTCTGCTCGAGATACGCGAGCATCTGCGTCCACTCCGGCGCGAATTCGCCGGTGATCCGCTCTCGCAACACGGGCAGATCCGTGTCGCGAAAGTAGAGTCTCGGATGGCCTGAATGAACCTCGAACGCCGCCGGATCCTGATGCACCAGCGGCTCCGGCGCTTCCACCTGACCGATGCGATACTCCGCCCTTGCCGGCGTGGTGCACGCAGCGACCACGATCGCGACCAGCGGAAACAGCCGCCGCGTCGGCGGGCGCGGCCCGACACGGCGAGCGGATCGTTTTAGAACCTGAAGGTATTGCTCAACGTCCATTTCTGCGGCTCGCGGATGGTCCAACGCGCGATCGTGCCGTCCGGCTGCGCTCCGATCGGAATCAGCTCATTGCCGATGCCGATGTTGTGCACGTGCAGACGGATGGACCAATCGATGTTGCGCGGCAGCTTCCGGCTGTGGCCGATGTTGGCGCCCCAGGTCGTGAGTGACGGCGCCATGTAGGGATTCTTCACGTCCGGCAGGTTCTGTCCGTCCACCGTGTGGTACGGGAAACCAATCGCGCCTTCATCCTGCCAGCGCACGTTCGCGCCGACGCTCCAGCCTTTGAGCCGGCCTTGGGTGAAGTTGTAGTTCGTGACCGCGTTGAAGCGCCATTCGCGCAGTTCCGATGTCGGCGAACCTTCTTCCAGGAAGATCGGCAGCGTCGGATTGACGACCCGGTTGACGTGCCGGGTGGCCCAGTCGTTGGTGTCATTGCTACGGAGCGCCCCCATCGGTGTCGGTTGCACCGGTCGTGCGGTGGGATCGGTCATCAACGCGCGGTTCATCTCATCGATGAAGGTCTCGAACTCCGGCGAGATGTCCGTGCGTACCGCCTCCGCGCGGCCGACGTTCGCTGCAATGCGCCAGTTCTTCGTCGGATTGAACACGAGTTCGACTTCCAGGCCCTTGGAGGTTAGAGCCGAGGTGCCGACGATCTGACCGCTGCGGCGATCGTAGCTGGGGGCCAGATACGATCCGGTGGTGGGTGTCGGATTCGGGCTTCGCACCAACTCGTAGTTGAACGTCTCGAGGACGGTTTGCGCAAACGGGGTGTCGAGCCACTGCTCGAAGGCCGCGATGCCCGCCGGGTTGTCCGCATTCATTCCGTTCGCGTTCCGAAGAATGACGTCGGCAATCATGTCCGAGATATCGTTGAACGGCGCCACGAAGGTGGAGACGGTGGCGGCACCGGCCGTCGTCTCGAAGTGCGCCACGCGCAGCTCCAGGCGATCGTTGAAGGTCGACAGCCGGAAGCCGTACTCCTTCGTCTCGCCCATCTCGGGTCCGAGCGCCCGGCCGGTGATGTCATAGCGCTGGCCCGCCACGCGGAAGTTGCTGGCGTCATTGAAGAACACGCTGAAGTTCGTGCGACCGGGCAGGCGTCGCTGGAGGAACGCCGGCAGATGCGCCACGATCCCAAAGCTGCGGGACTGCTCAGACATATCCGTCACCGGTAGCGGATAGTACACATCCCAATCGTCGATGCCGATGCCGGTGGCCGGATCGGTGCCACCAGGACCCGCGGAGAACGTCTCCACATCGTCCCTACGCCAGCCGAAGGTCGTCACGATCGCGCTATCGAGCCAGAAGCTCTGGGCGGTGACCGCGGTGGAGGTCACCTCGGTGATATCGCGGGCCAGATACGAGCCGCGAGACGTCCCGACGATGTCTTCACGCGGGTTGCTCACGATGTTGAAGTCGCGCGTGACCCACGGACTGGGCGCCGTCTGGCCGGTGACCGGCCGCGCGTTGTAGAGGAACGTGGCGCTCCGGGTGTCCCACGGGTACTGGACCGCCTGAATCGGGCCCACGGCTCCGGGCGACGTCGTGCCAACCATGCTGTCGCCGAGGTAGTGGATTTGGTACAACGCGCGGCTGGCGGCACTCACGGTGCCCGGAGGTTGTCCCTCGGCCTGGGTGTAATCGAGGTCATTGCCGAGAATCATGCCGCCCTTCACCTCTTGAAAGGCTTCCTGCTCCATGTAGTTGCCGTTGAACTTGTGCCGGCCGAGGAGCCGCCCGAGCCAGTCCGAGCCGGTCTCACGCAAATCCAGATCGTAGAAGCCACTCAGCCGCGCCGCTTCCCGATCGCGGGAGTGGCGGCGAGCGAAGCTGGTCGAACTGCTGGTGTGCGGACGCGCGAAGTTGGGGTTCGGTTCGCCGTTTGGCAGGACCTCATTGATGTCGAGGTAGATTCGATAGCTCAGCGGGGCCATGTGCCCGAAGTCGATCGCCTGCTTGTCGAACACGAGCTCCAGGCCGGCTTTCTGATCGAAGAATGTCTGCTCGATCACGGCGTTGTAGTTGTTCCACTCCGACCACTCGTACTTGTTCGGGCCGTGCAGCATGTGGTGGTAGAAGTCGAAAATGTTTGGATCCGTAAGCTGCACCTCATTGAAGGCGAGCCGGCCCACATGATCGACGTGGGCGACGTTGCGCAGGTACGTGGTCGACAGCTGCAGCTGCCGCATCCCCTGGTTGGTTGAGGCCACGTTGCCGTAGTAGCCGGTGCCATTCGGCTTGAGGCCCTCGTAGGGCGTTCCGGGAATGCCCAGCGCCTCGCTGGACGGATCCGAATACACGAGCACGGGGATGTTGCCTCGAGCATCGCCAAGTCCACTCGTGATGATGTTCGTGCCGTTGGCGATCGTACCGTTGGCATTGAACGCGTTGGCAAACCCGGGCGCCGGCGTGCCAAGCAGGCGACCGCGCTGCGTCACCGCGTTGAACGCGGGCTGCCCGAGATTCCACCATTGGGTGTAGGCGTCGAACGGCGGGCGCATTTCGGGGCGATTCGAGTCGGTCCGGCCCCATTCGGCATTGGCGCGCACGGTGGTGTTCGCAAACGGGCGGTAGGTCGCCGTGATGAAGCCGCCCTTCTGGCGCTCGAACGCCTCCTCAATGCGGTATTGGGTGTCTTCATACAATCCGGCCACCCGCACCGCCAGCGTGTTGGGCACCAGGACCTGATTGTGGTCGAGGGTATAACGTTGCGTGCCGTAGGAGCCAAATTGCGCGCCAATCTCGGTGCGTTGCCGGCTGGGATTGGCCTTGATCAAACCGGAGTTCACAATGCCCGCCGGGCTGCCGAGACCGAAGAGCATGGAGTTTGGGCCACGACTGATCTCGACGCGATCAACGATGTAGGAGTCCATCGGCGAATCGGTCAGGAAGTAGTCTCGCGTCACATCCGCGCGGAGCAGGCCTCGGACGCGGGTGGACGTCGTGGCCTCAGCCATCGCATCGTCATACACGCCGCCGAAATCCTGCGTGCCGGAAAAGTTGCCGCCCGCGCCACCCACCTCCGTCCCCAAGGTGTAGGTCAGCAACGAACTGAAATCCGTCGCGTTGATGTCCTCCATGAAGTCCTTCGTCGCGACGGAAATTGACGCGGCGAGGTCCTTCAGATCGGAGCGAAGGCGGGTTCCTGCCAGGGTGCTGGTCGCCTGGTAACCGGTTTCGCGCTCAGCCGACACTTGGAACGGCGAAAGCATGACCCGCTCCTCGTCCTCGGCCACGCTGGCGCGGGTTTCGCCTGAAACCACCTGCGCGAGCAGCGAACTGGACAGGGACGGAACAGCGACAAGGACCAGGGCAGCAGCCCGAAAGGTGGCTCGGTGCTGGGCCGCGCTCGACGGCAGAGGGGTGTTCTTCATAACGGGAGGTGTCGGAGGGGGACCGGTTTATTCCTGGGCCTGCGCAGCCGGGGTGGTCGGTGCGAACCCACGCGAGCGGGAAGGCCAAGGAGTGGTCAGGGTGGCAGCACTTCGTCACCACTCCCCACGCTGGGAGAACAGCAAAACGATGATCCACCGATGCAAAATGTGACCGGACAAAAGGAACACAGCTCGTGTAAGCACAGTGGTGGTTCTCCCCCGTTGGGAGCCCTTGGGCTCCGCCAGGCTGCGGCGGACGATGCGCCTGATTCGGCGAAACGTGATGTCCCATCTATTCGCTGCAACGGCCGTCCGCTCGCTCGAGCGGCCCTCGCCGATCTCACGGGGCGCGGGTGCGAGGTAAGGGCGGTTACCCCCTCACGCCTGGCGTGGGCGCTTCGCCTCGAGCGTTTCTCGCGGCGCGGAGGATCACACGGCCAGCGGCGCGCTCACACGTTGGCCGCGCCTGGTGGGGGCGGAGGCGAGTTCCTCGACGGCACGGACGAGTCGCGACGACAGCGGCGGCACCTTGCGAGGCACTCCGCCGGCGCGCAGCGATTCCGTCGCCGTGAACCCGGTGGCCACACTCTGCCGCGCGGCAATGGGAGACGTGGTGGTGGGACCGCCTTCCCGGGCAAATCGTTTGAACTCCTCCATGATCGCATCGTCCGAACCACCATGCGCCGTGATTTGCGCGGGGATGCGGAAGACCTGATCACCGCTGGCGTGATACCCGCGCTTGCGCGAGTTCCACAACCGCACCGTCGTGCCGCGCTCGCCATTGCCAAAGTTTTCGATCCGGCCCTCCGTTCCGATGACCACGTAGCTTCTCCAATAGTCCGGCGTGTAGTGACACTGTGCATACTGGGCGAGCACTCCATTCTCGAGCTGCATCTGGACCTGGCTGAGATCCTCGACATCGATCCGGTGATTCAGCCCGCGCTGGCTCGCCGGCGGCCAGACCTCGAGCCGCACGTGCGGTGGCTCAAGCCGCCGCGCCTGACGGGTGGCCGGCAGCCGGTTCTTGACCTGACCGTAGAGCGTGAGCGCCCCCATCGCGCTGACCGTCCGGGAGAAGCCGCCGCACAGCCAGTGGATCACGTCGAAATCGTGCGCGGCCTTCTGCAGCAACAGCCCGTGCGTGAAACGACGTTCCGCATGCCAGTCGCGGAAGTAGTAGTCGCCACCGTGCCCCACAAAGTGGCGGGCCCAACAGGCCTTCACTTCGCCGATCAAGCCGGCGTCGACGATCTCCTTCATTTTGCGGACGAACGGCATGTGCCGCATGTTGTGACCGAGGTACAACGGCGCCCCGCTCTTCACGGCCTGCCGCAGCATCCGGTCGCAACCTTCGATCGTGATCGCCATCGGCTTCTCCACGAAAACAGCGAACCCCCGCGTGAGGGCCGCGACCGCGTGCTCCTCGTGGAGGAAGTCCGGCGTGGAGATGATCACTGCGTCGAGGTCGCGCGCGAGCAGCTCTCGATAATCTGTCGTGATGAAGGTTTCCGGACCGTACATCGTCCGATTCCGCGCCAGTGTGTCCGGCCTCGTATCGCAGCAAGCGACCACGCGCGCGCCCTTGCGGGGGGAATGAATGGCGGCTCCCAGGCTGACACCACGTCCACCCGAGCCGATGAGACCGACCAGAAGATCTTGCATTGAGGTAAATTCCAGCTGTGCGGCAAACGACTGCCCCGAGCCAAGGCAACCGGACCGTGGTTGTTTCCAGAACGGGAAAACGATGATGATCCCCGGGCAAAACCTGATGAGTGACCCTCAACCGGGTCACCATTTTCACAGCCTGGATCAGCTTTCGAGGCGCTGCGTCGTGCCAACCCCGCAGTGATCCTGGTGAACCCCGGCGGATGCACCCTGTGGAGGATGACCGCATCTTCTCGTCCGCCAGACGATCGCTGACCCGTCGCCGAACCCAAACGGCGAAGGGTCTTCCCCAACCCTCCTCGCCCCATCGATGACTCTCTTCCGCCCCTCCGATCGGAGTGACACCCGCCGACGTTTCTTCGGCGCTGCCGTCGTGCTGCTCGCACTTCTCCCCCTCGCCTCGGCTCAGACGTTCGTGGATGATTTTGAAGACGGGATCGCCGACGGCTGGACACCCAGCACGTCACCGGCTGGCTGGTCGATCATCTCATCGGCCGGCAGCCTCGTGTACACTCAACCGGCCTTTGATGGCGGTTTCCCCAGATCAATTTATTCAGGCGCCACATGGACGAAGGGTTATGCGCTGAGCGCGCGCGTCCGGATGAATGGCGGTGGCACCGGGAACCTGGTGGGCCTGATCTACCACTACACTGGGCCGACCAGCTTTCATGCCGTCTTTCTCAACCGCGCGACCAATCCGGCAACCGCTCAGCTCTGGCGGGCAAACGGCGGGAACCCTGCCCTGATCGCCACCGGCACGTTCACTCCGCCACCCGCCGCCGACGCGAACTGGGTCACGTTGACGATCGAACGCGGGCACGACAACAGCACCACGGTCAAGGTGAACGACACCGTCATCCCATCGTTGTCGAGTATCCAAGTTTTGGACGGATCCGGACACGTGGGCGTGATCGACCATTTTGCGAACGGGCAATGGGATGACGTCACCGTGACGCTGCTCGAGGAAGAAGAAGAGCCGGAGCCCGAACCGGTGGAGACGCCCGACATGACGATCTCGGGCAACGGCATTCCGATCCTGGATGGTGATGCTTCACCGGATACAGTGGACCAGACGGATTTCGGCAGCGTGCCCGCCCCGGGCTTGATTGACCGCACGTTCACGATCACCAACGCGAGCCCCGAGTACACGCTCACCCTCGGTGATGTCATTTTGACGGGCGACTTTTTTGTCGTCTCGCCGCCCCCGCCGTCACTCGCGCCCGGACAGTCGGGCAATTTCACCCTCCGGTTCTCGCCCACCCTCTACTTCGAGCAAACCGGCCTGGTGAGCATCGCGAACAACGATCCCGCTAAACATCCGTACACCTTCGCGGTGCGGGGTATCGGACAGAATGTGGCAACGGGTGATATCCAAGTGCGCGGCAATGCGGACGCGGAGGAACGCATTGATTCGCTGATTCACCACGGCGACACGACGCCCACGATCGTCGACCACACGGATTTCGGCAGCGAGTTTGTCACCGACGCTTGGACCACGCGGACATTCACGATCCATAATCTGACGTCTTCCGTGCGGCAAATCGCCTCCGTCACGCTCAGCGGCAGCCCGGATTTCACGGTGACCGCCGAGCCCGCGAGCACGGTTCCGGCCGCCAGCGGTGACCGCATTAATGCGGACGGCCGGACGAGCTTCAGCATTTTGTTCGATCCGAGCAGCGTTGGCACCAAAACCGCCACCGTGACGATCGTTCACGACGGCGACCCGAGCCCGTACACGTTCACGATCCAAGGCGCGGGTGTGGAGGGAAAGCCGTTCACGAAACGAGCATTCCCGCGGATCGGCGGAATCTTTTATCGCAACAACTCCTCGGTGTACGGCTCCAGCTATGCCGACCCGGAGTACCAGCAGACCATCGCGAAGTACGACTTCGGCGTCATCAACATGTATGAGAACTGGGGCGGCGGTTATCCGGTGATGAACGAGGTGGTGAACAACATCAAGGCGCTCAACCCGGACATCCTCCTCACCAACTACGCTCTCCTTGAATCGACCTACGACAACAGCCGCGCCGTTGCCTTGAAACTGCACAGCGAGGTCGGGCCCACCGGGAATGGCGGCACGTGGGAACCCAACGATTGGTGGGCGCATCACGCCGACGGCAGCACAGATACGAACCCCAACTACGACAATCAGTTCCTCACCAACCACACGCGCTTTGTCACACCAGACGGCAACGGTGATCGTTTCTCGCAGTTCTTCGGCAAATGGACCGCGGCCAACCTCATCGCACCGGTGGCCGGGCTCGATGGCGTGTTCACGGACAATTCATTCTACAAGCCCCGGCTGAACATGGACTGGGATCGGAACGGCGTGGACGACGATCAGGACGCCACGAACGTCCAAGCCTACTACCGCACGGGCATCGCCGATTTTTGGGCGCAGTTTAAGGCGTCCCTGCCGGGTCACCTCATCATGGGCAACCTGGGCGGACAACCGTCGTACCGTCGCGGATACGCGCGGGACGCGCAGTACCAGCGAAAAGTCGAAGGCGCGCTCGCCGAGACCGCGCTCGGCAGCGGCGGCTCCTCGGAAGGGTACAGCGGCTGGTACAACCTGATGACCTCCTATCGCAGCCTGCTGGACAACACCCTGCCGCCCCACCTCGTCCTGGTGGGCGTACGCACGACCTTCGACGGCAGAGCCGGCGTCAATCCCAACCAATACGCTGGCGGTGCCCCGTATGCGTTTGCCCGCTACGCGCTCGCGACGGTCCTCATGGACGACGGGTACATCGAGTTCCACCACAGCGGGTATGGCGAACTGCGCCCGCCCTGGTTCGATGAGCTCGACCTCGCTGGCACCGCGACCACGAGCTGGCTGGGAGTGGCCGTTGATCCGCCGCAGCGGGCTCCCCGGCAGAACGGGGTTTTTGTCCGCCGTTTCGAACATGGGCTGGCGATCGTAAACCCGCGCACCGAACCCTACCTGGTGAACGAAAACCTCAACCTGCGCTCGGCGCAGGTGGTCGATCTCGCCGCGCTTTTTCCAGGTCAATACTACCGCCGCCTTGTCGGAATTCAGGATCCTGTGACGAACAACGGCCAGCTGGTCACGGGTCCGCTGGTGATCCAGCCCGGTGACGGCCTGCTCCTCCGGCGGTACATCGATGAGGAGCCGCCCGTCATCACGTCAGCAGTGCCCTCTGAGTCAATGCTGTGGCCACCCAACCACAGGATGGTTGATCTGTCCCTCGCCGTGATGGTGACCGACGATGCGGATCCCGCACCCATCACCCGAATCGTTTCCGTCAGCAGCAATGAGGCCCAGGGAAGCAATGCACCGGACTGGGAAATCACCGGGGACCTGACCTTGAAGCTACGGGCCGAGCGTAAGGGTTCCGGCCCCGGGCGGATCTACACGATCACGGTGGAAAGCGTGGACGTTTCGGGCAATCGCTCCACGGCGACGACCGCCGTGTCGGTGCCGCTCCACCACCCTTGATCCAAACGGGCGAATGGTCGACCGCGCCGGTTGGCCCTGAGCCGATCAGGGGTGGGGGGGGGCCCCCCCGGGGG
>JAEWIY010000236.1 GCA_023386835.1 Verrucomicrobiota bacterium | reverse complement strand
CGCCACGGCCGTGCTGACCGAATACCAGCCGCCGCGGACCGAGGTTTTGGCCCAGCATGCGAATCCTGGTCCTTAGGGGCGGAGCGCTCGGCGACTTCCTTGTCACGCTGCCGGCACTACGTGCGTTGCGGAGCCGCTGGCCCGAGGCGGAGATCATCCTGGTCGGAAACCGCGCGGCCGCGGATCTTGGGGTGCTGGACGGAACGCTGAACCAGGCCCTGGACCAGAACGCCGCACGATGGGCCCCGTTGTTTGACTCGCTGCCGCTACCAACGGAATTGCAAGAGTGGATGAACGGTTTCGACCTGGTGGTGAACTACTGGCCCGATCCGGACGGGGTCCTCTCGCAGCACCTGCAGCAAACAGGCGCCACGGTGCGGTGCGGCCCGGCCCAAGTCTGCGCGGCGCCGGCCGCACGCCACTTTCTCCAGCCGCTGGAGACGTTGGTCGGCAAGATTGACGAACTCGCGCCGGTGATTCGTTGGCCGGAGTCGGTCCGCGATGAGGCGGCTGCTCGGGTGCGCCCACTCGGCCAAGGGTTCGTGGCGCTACATCCGGGCAGCGGCGGAACCGGCAAGTTGTGGCCCCTGGAGCGCTGGCACGGGCTGGCCCAGCGGCTGCAAAGACCGGTGCTTTGGATCACCGGAGAAGCCGAGCCTTGGGCCAGGCCGCCGCCGGAGGTTGATCATGTAGCGGCCTGCAGCTGGCCGTTGCCGGTGCTCGGGGCCGCGTTGTCGTTGTGCGGCCACTACGTTGGGCACGACACGGGGGTGACGCACCTGGCCGCGGCAGCCGGTGCGCAAGGCCTCGCGCTGTTTGGCCCCACCGATCCGCCGGTTTGGGCGCCGCCGACACCTCGCTTTCGCGTCCTCCGGGCCGGAGGCGGCGACATGCGCGGCATCACGATCGACGACGTCGAGAGCGCGTTGCGTGCTTTGCCTCCGCCGCCGGCTGCCACACAAACCGCCACGGCTTAGCGGCCCACTCCGGACCGGCGTAGTCCACCCCGATCCGCGGCGTCGCCTGAACTTCGTTCTCCGGCGGGACAAAACCATCCTCCTCCAGCCAGAGGCCGGTGTCCGGAACCGCCGGCTGACGGTTGTGCCGCCGGTCGATCCCGAGCGCCCGTGTCAGCCGCCCCGGGCCGATGAGGCCTTCGACCCCGCGGATCAGGAGCGCGGCGGGGTAGCCTTCCGGCCCGGTGACGAGATTGAGCATCTCGTGGATCCCGTAACACAGGTACACATACCAGTGGCCGGGCGGCCCAAAGAGCACCGAGGTACGCGGCGTATGCCCGCGGCTGGCATGGCACGCCAAGTCTTCCGGGCCGTTGTAAGCCTCGACCTCGACAATCCGGCGCCGGACCTCGGCCCCGTCGGCCGTGCGCACCACCAGAATCCTGCCGAGCAGAGCACGCGCCAGATCAACTGTTTCCATCGAGGCGAAGAGATTCGCTTTGAGCACACGAGCCATTCCGCCCTTTTTCCGACGAAAGCTCACGTGAACGCAACCCCCGCCCTCGCCCGCCCGCCCCGGACGCTCCGCACTTCGTTGCGCCTCTGCACGCTCGACGGGCTGGTCGCGATGCCGCTGGTGACCATGTCGCTGCCGGTGAATGTATTTCTGGCGGCCTTGTTCTCCCAGGGCCTGCAACTGCCCAAGGCGTCGATCGGGTTCATCTGCGCCCTGCCCTTCGCCTGCAACTTCCTGCAGATCTTCATCTCGCCGCTGCTCGCCCGTTATGTGCCGCCCAAAATCGTGGCGGTCGTGACCGCCTCGATCCACGCCATCTGCTGGTTGAGCCTGGCTTGGCTGCTGCAGGCGCTGCCGCCGGGCGACAGCGCGACCGCCGCTCGCTGGATCGCGATCTGGTTCTTCGTCACCAGCCTCTTTGGAGCGGTAAATGGCGTGGCCTGGAACGAGTGGGTGCAGGGCTGGGTGCCGGCCCGGCTGCGCGGAAAGTACTTTTCCCGGCGCAACCGCCTGCTGGCGTTCTCCACCATCACGTTCCTGCTGGTGAACGGCTGGGTGCTCGACCACTGGCAGTACGGCATCGTGGCATTTCAGATCATGATCGTGGGGGCGGTGCTGCTCCGAATCGGGTCCGTGTATTGGATTGCCACTACACCGGCCGGCGAACCGCGGGCGCGGCGCAACCAGCCCAGCCTGTGGTCGCAGATCGAACGGGTCCGTCAGGCGCGCTCGCTGCTGGTCTTCATCGCGTTCGGCGCGGTCTGGTCCTTCGCCGCGAACGCGTTTGGACCGTTCTATCACGTGTTCATGTTCGAGCAGCTCCAACTGAGCGCGACGCAGATCGGCCTGATGTCCATGCTCTCGGCCCTCGGCGGCGCGCTCTCGCTGCCGGCCTGGGGCAGCCTGCTCGATCGTTACGGCAACAAGTCCGTCATGGCCGTCTCCCTGCTGCTTTGGCAGGTGCAGAACTTCGCGTGGTGCTTCCTGACGCCAGAGTCACGCGACCTCACTTATGCGATGTGGTTTTGGGGCGGCATGACCAGCGCGGGGTTCGTGCTCGGTCAGTTTACCATGCTGCTCAAGCTGATCCCGGTGGAGGCGAAGAGCCTCGCGATCGGCTGCAACCTCGCGATCACATCGCTCGTCGCGGCCATTGCCCCCGTGCTGGGCGGCACCATTCTGGGCGAAAGCCTGCAGCGCTGGCCCGAGCGTGCCCTCGACATCTACCACGCGTGTTTTGTTGTGCAGCCGGTCATCGCGATTCTCGGCGCAATTCTGCTCGTGCGCGTGCGGGAGCCAAAGGCGCAGCCGCTGACGAGCGTGGTGGGCGCGATGCGCAACATCCGTACCCTGAGCGGCATCTTTGGATTGAGCTTCCTCGTGAACTACGTGTTCTATCGCCCCGCTCGTCGCTCGTGACTCTCCTGCTTTACACCCTGACCGGCAATTTGCTGGCGGAGCGCACCCTCGAATTCGCGAAGGCTTGGCGTCCCGGCGCCACGCAGCGCGCGGCGAGAGAACAGTTCCAGGTGGGCGGAAAAGGCTTCAACGTGGCGAAGATGGCGCGGCGGCTGGGCGTGAACGTCACCGCGTGGGGTTTCGCCGGCGGGGCGACCGGGGCCGCCTGCGCGCAGTGGCTGAACACCTACGCAGCGTATCCCTTTCAGCTTTTTCAGAGTCGCACGGAAACCCGCACCGGGCTGGTCGTGCGTGCGCCTGGGCAACCGGAGACCACCTTCCTCGCCCCGGACCGGGCACCGAGCGCGGACGCGCTGGCCGCGTGTGCCCATCAACTGAATACGCTGCCCGCCGACGCGCTCGTCGCGCTCTGCGGCAGCTTTCCCGGGTGGGCCGAACCGTCAGCCGCACCGCTGCGCCAGGCGCTCCACCGCCGCGCCCAAGCGGGCGGCCTCGTCGTCGATACGTACGGACCACCGCTGGCCGATGTCGTGCGCTGGCCGGTGCAGCTGGTGAAGATCAACCGGCAGGAGTTCTACGCCTTGGAGCCTCCGCTCGACGGGACCTCAATTGAGGCGCGCCTGCAGGCAGCGCGGCGGACGTTGCCGGTGAAAGCCTGGGTGATCACCGACGGACCACGCGAAGTGTGGACGGCCTCGTCCGACGGGATCACCTGCGCTCATCCACCCGCAGTCGAGGAAGTGTCCGCCACGGGCTCCGGCGATGTGCTGCTCGCGGCGCTACTCGCGCACGGGCGACCGGGCGCTGTTTCGCTGGAGGCCGCAGTAGCCGCCGCGCTGCCACTGGCTGCCGCCAACGCCGCGTCATTTGGAGTCGCCGACTTCCCGCTGCCTCGTTAAAATCGGGCAAATTGCAAAACAGGTTTTGAACAAAGCTTCCCGTCGGAAGGTCCCAAACTAAAGTCCCTACCTCATGAAGAAACCTCTCCTGATCCTCACGGTGGTCGCGCTTGTCATCGTAGCGGCGGTACTTGGCTACCGCAGCTATCGCATGGAGATGGCGCGCGCCTTGGAGGCCGAACGAGCTGAACGTGCTGCCGCGGAGAAAGCTGAACTTGACCGCCAGCACGCGGCCGAGCGGCGCCGCATCGAAGCGGAAGCCGAGGCACACCGACTCGCAGCGTTGAAGGCGCAGGAAGAGGCAGAAGCCGCCGCGCGCGCCCTCGCCCAGCTGCGCGCCGAACAGGCCAGCGCCCAAGCCCAGCGCGAAGCGGCTGAGGCCGCCGCCCGCCGCGCGGCCGAGGAAGTCGAACGCCTGCGCCGCGAGCGCGAGATTGCCCAAGGCGAAGCCCGCCGCCGGGCCGAGGAGGCCGAGCGCGCGGCTTTGGAGGCCGAAGTCGCCCGCCGCGAAGCCCTGGCCCGCCTCGCGCAAGTGGAACGGGAGAAACAGGAAGCAGCCGATCGTGAGGCCGCTCGCTTGGCCGCGCTGCAGCGCCAGCAGGAAGTGGAAAAGGAAGCCGAGCGCGTCTTGTTGGCCCGCCGGATTCTGCCGATCGATATCAAGCGTCGGCCGCACTACTACCTCGAAATCGGCATGGTAAACGCGGCCGGTGGCGTGCCCCTGCCGATGCCGGAGCCGGCGCAGCCGAAGCAGGCCGCCGAGGAGCCGTCCGAGAGCAAGCAGTAAGCGGCTGAAAAAGCGCTCCTAACGACTGCCGCCGCGCCTGCCGCGGCGGCATTTTTTATCTCATCGCAGGATCACCAAAATCGGGCTTGCGTGACTCCGGCCGAAACTTCTTAGTTCGCCGTTTTATTTATGAAAGCGACCATCAAAACCCAAGGCCAGCAGTTCGCCGTCAGTGAGGGCGACATCCTGACCGTCAACCGCTATCCGAATACGGAAGCTGGTTCCACGGTTGAGATCACGGACGTGCTGTCCACCGGCGAGGGTGACAATTTCAAGATTGGTGCTCCTCGCGTGGCGGGTGCGAAGGTCACCGCGAAGGTGCTCGAGAACAAACGCGGCCCCAAGGTCATCGTTTTCAAGAAGAAGAAGCGGAAGGGCTACGAGCGCAAACGCGGTCACCGCCAGGAACTTTCCGTCATCAAGATCGAATCCATCACCGCCTGATTGGCGCTCACCTTTAGATCCTTTTCGTCATGGCACACAAGAAAGGCGCAGGTTCCACGTCCAACGGCCGCGAGAGTCATTCCAAGCGGCTCGGCGTGAAGAAATATGGCGGCCAGTCTGTCCTCGCCGGCAACATCATCGTTCGCCAGCGCGGTTCCAAGCTGCACGCCGGCAAGAACGTTGGCATCGGCCGCGATTGGACGCTTTTCGCGCTCAAGGACGGCGTGGTCTCCTTCGACAAGGCCCATCGCCGGGTCTCGATCGTCGACAAGGCCTAAGTTCTTCATTTTTCGGTCACTTTCACGCGCCGGGCTTTCCGCCCGGCGCTTTTTTTTTGGCCGCGTTCCAAACGAAGAAAATTGGAACCGTAAGTCTCTCGGGTCGGTCGGCACCCCGTCCCCTTCAACTAGCGGAACCCTAACTAGAACTAAACGTCTCCGCGCATGAACGAAACTGCCGTCCCGGCGAACGCCAAACCCTCCGTCGTGACCTCTCCCCCAACCTCGGCACCCGCCGCCCGTACCACGCGACCCACCCTGCTGGTCGGCTTCGACTTTGGAACGAACAAGTCGTGCATCCTCGCCGGACCCGCCGCTTCGACTGACATTTCGCTGAGCAAGATTGTGCCGACGGTCGTCGGTTACGCGAAAGAAGGCCTGGTCGAGGGCATCATCACCAACAACTCCCAGGTGCTCTACGGCGACGACGCCCTCCAGCATCTGCAGCAGGTGAACCTGGTCGCCCCGATGGAAAACGGCATCATCGCCCACCGCGAACCGGCGCGCGATTTCGTGAAGCACATGCGCTCCCTCGCGGATCCGAGCGGCAAGGCCGAACTGCGCGCCGTCATCGGCGTGCCGGCCAACGCCGGCGAGAGCTCCCGCGAGGACCTGCGCCAGGTGGTGACCGGTGTATTCGATCGGGTACTACTGATCCCCGAACCCTTTCTTGCCGCCCTCGGCTACCGCGACGACTCGCGCCTCGGCCAGCCCGGTTACGTCGACCCGGTGGTCAATTCACTCTTCATCGACATCGGCGGCGGCACGTCCGACCTCTGCCTTGTGCAGGGCTTTTTCCCGGGACCGCAGGACCAGATCAGCATTCCGTTCGCCGGCGACGCGATCGACTCCCTGCTGACGGAGGAAATCGCCCGCACCTACCCGAACACCGGCCTTTCCCGGCAGAAGGTTCGTGAACTCAAGGAGCAGCACGCCTACGTCGGCCCGCTGCGCAAACCGCTCGACGCCCGTGTCATCATTGGCGGCAAGGCCCGCGAACTCGAGATCGGCGATGCTGTCGGCCGCGCCTGCAACTCGCTGCTCGACCGGATCCACGAGGCCGTGCGCACGCTCATCAGCCGCGTGTCCTCCGACAGCGTCGCCACGCTGCTGCAGAACATCGTCATCACCGGTGGTGGCTCGCAGATCAAGGGCATCGACACCGTACTGCAGCAACGGCTGACCGACGACGGCTACGTCTCGCCGAAAGTCCGCGTGGCCGGCGCCGACTTCAAGCGCTACGTGGCCATGGGCGCGCTCAAGGCCGCCCGCAGCGCCAAGGAGTCGCAGTGGCAGTATCTTTTGAGCTGATACAGCGCCGACTTCTCTGGAAACGCAAAACCCCCGCGGCCCCTGGC
>JAEWIY010000210.1 GCA_023386835.1 Verrucomicrobiota bacterium | reverse complement strand
CTGCAGGTAGGCGCCGGTGGCGGCATTGCTGACGCGACCGGTCACAATGCCGGTGGCGGCAGGTTGGGCGAGGGCCGCCAGCGGCAACGCCAGCAGGCATGCCAGCCAGGTCAGAGGAAGCGTCAGGCGCCGACCACCGGGTCGGGGTGACGAGAAACGGAAGAAGGATACGAACATTGCGGTTAGGGTTTTGGGGGTGTGGGTTATTTGCACTATCGTTGTAGCAAACGATTGGGGAGACGGACAAAAACAAGGGCGGGAGGTCAGCCGGCGCGGCTGTGGCCGGTGGATTCGCGCAACAGCGCCGTCGTGGGCACTTCGACGATCAGGTTCTCCGGGGGAGAGCCATGTACGAGGTTGATCAGCATTTCGGCCGCGGCCAGGTGCTGGGCGCCTTCCGCGTTCTCGAAGCAGGTCAGCGGCGGGTCGATGTAGTGGGAGGCCGGATTGTCACCGACGCCCACGACAGCGACATCCGTCGGAATCTTGCGCCCGCTCTTCTTGATGGCGTGGTAGGCACCGATGGCGAGGCCATCACTGACTGCGAACAGCCCCTCGAGGCGGGGCTGGAAGTCGAGGAACCGCTGCATGGCAAGGCAGCCCGAGCGTTCGCTGAGCGAGTCCGCGGTGATCATCATTGGCGGCAGCCCGACGACTTGTTCGACCTTGGTGATGAAGGCCGAAAGGCGGCTGCGCGTCGCTTGGGTCAACATGGCCGGCTGCAGCACGGCCAACTGGCGACGGCCGTTCTCCAGGAGGATCTCGGCCGCCTTGCGGCCCAGCATTTCTGATTTCAACGAGACGCTCGCGTACCCGGGAATGCGGCGGCCCAGCAAAACGACGGGGAACGGCAGCTTTGTCGCCGCGAGGAACTGGTCGTCGACGTCGATCGTGTTCGTAATGATGGCACCATTACACCGATGGCCGTCGCTCAAGCCGGAGATCTGGTGCAGCCGACCGGCGTGAAACATCTCAACGTTGACCGTGTACTTCGCCGTTGCGTCCCCGCGCCGGGCGATCACCTCCTCCAGCGCCCGGAGCGCCTGAGCCACCAGGAGGACAGGCACCTCGTACGACGTCATCACCGTCAGCACCAGCTGACGGGTTCCGGAAAGCTTCGCCCGCAGGCTGCGTGCGGTGACGTTGGGCACATAGTGCAGCTTCTTTGCTGCCGCCATGACCCGCTCGACGGTCTCCGGCGCGATCCGTCGTTTGACATGCCGTCCGCTCAGGACCGCGGAGACGGACGACGCCGACAGCCCCGTCTCCCGGGCCACGTCCTCGACGGTGACAACCGAGCGCGCGCGACTAGGCATGGCGGCCAATGACGACGCGCAACGGCTCAAGCGAAGCCTGCGTGGGGGAACATAACATCACGGGGGAAGGGCTAACCTGCACCAACGTTGGTGCAGAATTCGACGTCGTCAACCCCAATTCGATCGCTGGGGAAAACCGTGCTCTCACGGCGGAACGGGAGCGGGACCGATTGACCGCAGCCATGGCTCATTGACCCAGCGCGGCACTCATCAAAGTTTTAGTGCCGCCTCTACCCCATGTGCGCACTCTCCCGCCGATCCTTCGTCCGTTCTCTCGCGCTCGCCAGCGCTGCGCTCAGCACGCCTGCCCGTGCCCTTTCGACTTCCGCCGAACGCACGCGCCTCGGGCTCATCGGCTGCGGCTGGTATGGTGGCGTCAACCTCGAGACCTTCCTGCGCCTCGGCAACGTCGAGGTCGTTTCGTTGTGTGATCCCAACCAGCGCGCCCTGCAACGCACGCTGGCAACAGTCGCCTCCCACCAGACCGCCGTCCCGCGCACCTTCGCTGACTATCGAGACATGCTCGCAGCAGGGCCCCACGATATCGTGATCATCGCGACGCCCGATCATTGGCATGCACTGCCGGCGATTGCCGCGCTTGAAGCAGGAGCCGATCTGCTGCTGGAGAAACCCATCAGCGTCGACGTCCTGGAGGGCGAAGCCGTGCTCGCGACCGCCCGGCGCCAACGGCGGGTCGTTCAGGTGAACACACAACGGCGCGGGTTTCCATTCTACGCCAAAATACGCGACCAGTACCTGCGCTCCGGGCGGCTTGGGCGTATTGGACGCGTGGAGACGTACAGCTACCTGGCGGACGGGTTGACCACCACTGTACCGGAACAGCCTGTACCCGATCACCTCGACTACGACCTCTGGACCGGTCCAGCACCGCAGCGGCCCTTCCTCGCGCCCAAGGAGTCCCGCGGTTGGCGCAACTTCATCGAGTACGGCAACGGCCCGATCGGCGACCTCGGTGTGCACATGATCGACAAGGCGCGGTGGCTCCTGCACCTGGGCTGGCCGCAACGCATCAGTTGCACCGGCGGACGACTCATCCATCGCGCCAGCTCCGCCACCGTGCCGGACACCCAATATGCCGTCTTCAGCTACCCGGAATTCGACCTAACCTGGGAGCACCGCACCTGGGGCGCTTCGCCCATTCCCCAACGCCACTGGAGCGATCAGTGGGGCGTCCGGATTCTCGGCGAGGGCGGCACCCTCAATCTGACCATGTACGAGGCGGTGTTCACGCCGTCTGACGGAGGGCCCCGTGAAGGCCGGCACCTGCTGTCCACCACGGGCGACCTGGAGAACGTCGACTTCAGCCGGGAGGCTGAAGTGTATTCAGAGCTGAATACATTGCATGTGCGGGACTTCCTGCGGGCGCGTGAGGCTCAGACCCGCCCGGCCGCCGACATTGAGCACGGTCACATCTCCACCGCCTGCTGCGTTCTGGCCAACCTCGCGCTGAGGCTGAACCGGCCGCTCGCTTACGATCCCGCCACCCGAACCGTGCGCGGTGACGACGAAGCCACCCGCCTGCTCGCGCGGCCCTATCGCGAGCCCTGGGTCCATCCCGCCGCGCACCTCTGATCTCCGCCTCTAGGAACGGAAACCGCCGGCCGGAAGCGCCCGGAGACACGAACCCGGGTGATGCTTCCGAACCGGCGGGTAAACAGGACCTACGCCGTGGACCTGGCGGGCCGAGTTCAGCGGGCGGCGACGATCGCCCGGCGACGAATCGACCGGCCCGGCTGCCAGGCTTGAGGAGAACGTGGCGCACGCGAGCTGGACTGCATCCACCGGGCTCCGGCGCGGGTGCGGATATCGATGCGGCGCGGACCCGTGTAGCTGGCGGAGAGCAACAACACCACGAACGCCGCGACGAACAAGCCGATGCTCGTTTCAGCAGAGATCAGGTTGGGCAAGGTCACGCCGAGCGTTTCGACAACGGCGGCGCCGGAGGGCAGCGCGACGGAGAACAAGGCGATAGAAGCGAGAAGGGTCTTCATGGATAGCGTTGGTGAATACCTCGGTATTGCAGAGGCCGTGCCAAGAAACTCGTATCTCCGTAAGTAGCTTCGTTCGTGTTGTTTCTGTATCTTTATCTGTATTCACAAACCTGACGCGATGGGTTTGGTCTTCGCCGTCGGGAACACCCCTTCCCAAATGTGGGATCGCCGAACGCTCCAGCCATCTCCCGCGAGTCTCCTGTTGCCGCCGTTACGCGAGGCGGGCCGTGGCTAGCCGCGCCTGACGCGGTTCGCAAACGGGTAGGCCGACGCGAGGCCAGTCCCTCGCCTGCCGCGTGGGAGCCGAAAGGGTTTCCGGCGACGCTTCCGCAAGGCTACGTGCCGCAGTAGGTCCGGTACCCGGCACCGCCATTCGGATCCGGCTGACGAAATTCGTCGGGAATGGGGCGCTCGCGATCGTACGGAGAGGCCAGCGCCTCAAGGAGCTGCTCCAAGGGGTTCAGGTCACCTTCCGCAGCTGCGGTGAGCGCCGCCTCCACCCGGTGATTGCGCGGAATCACGACGGGGTTGTGGTCGCGCCGCAATTGCTCCGACTCTGCTTTCCCCTCGGGCTGCCGCTGCAGGCGCGCCAACCACTGTGCGTGCCACTGCACGTACCCTTCGTCCACACACGTCTCCTCATCAGACGAACGCTCAACGCTCAGATTGGCAAAGGTGAGTGTGAAGTCCGCCCTCGTTCGTTGCATCCAGGCAAACAACGCCTCAAACAACTGGCGATCTTCAGGTTCCTCGTTGAACAGTCCAAGTTTGCGCCGCAATCCGGCGTGCCAGTGATGGAGGAACCGCGGCGCAAACGTCTCAACCGCCTCCGTCGCGCGGGCGACGGCACGCTCTTCCTCCCGGTCCAACAGCGGCACCAGGCACTCGGCCAGACGAGCCAGGTTCCAACCCGCGATCGCTGGTTGATTGGCATACGCATAACGGCCGCGCGCATCGATCGAGCTGAACACCGTCGCCGGATCGTAGGCATCCATGAACGCGCAAGGGCCGTAGTCGATCGTCTCGCCGGAAAGGGCCATGTTGTCCGTGTTCATCACACCATGGATGAACCCGACGAGCATCCACTGCGCGATCAGCGACGCCTGTCGTTCGACCACCGCACGGAGGAACGCCTCCGCTACATTGTCAGCCTCAAGCAGCTCCGGATAGTGACGGCGGACGGTGTAATGGAGCAGCGCCCGCAACGCAGATTCATCCCGCAGAGCCGCCGCCCACTCAAACGTGCCGACGCGAATGTGGCTGGCCGCCACACGCGTCAGCACCGCGCCGGGTGAGGGCTCCTGCCGCCAAACTTCCTCCCCGGTCGCCACCACCGCGAGACTTCGTGTCGTCGGAATACGCAGCGCGTGCATCGCCTCGCTGACCAGGTACTCGCGCAACATGGGCCCGAGCGCGGCCCGCCCGTCTCCACGCCGAGAATACGGCGTGGGACCGGACCCCTTTAGCTGCACATCAAAGCGCGCTCCGGTCGGGGTGACCTGCTCGCCTAACAGGATCGCGCGACCGTCACCCAGCGTCGTGAAATGCCCAAACTGATGACCCGCGTACGCCTGAGCCAACGGTTCGGCCCCAGGCGGCAGGCGGTTGCCCGCAAAGACCGCCGCCCCCTCCTCGCCCACCAGGACATCTGGCGCGAAGCCAAGTTGTTCAGCCAAGCCACGGTTCAGCTGGATCAGGCGCGGCGCCCGCACCGGCGTTGGCTTTACCCGGGCAAAAAAGACGTCCGGCAGTCCGGCGTACGTGTGTTCCAGCTTCCAGCCTGCCGCGGCAGTGGCAGGCGCCGAATCGGTGAGAGGGTACGCGGGTTCGGACATGCCCCACCCTCCTGCCAAATCGCCGACGCGTCCAGCCGCGCCCGCGATTTGCGACCGCGGCTCTCGTCACCGGCTTTCCCTCCTCAGCATCGGGCCGTCACGCAGCGTCCCAACTGGCGCACACCCGGCGCGAGAGCGCCATCAGCCCAAGCGCGACTCCGCACAACAGCGCCACCGGTGCAGTCTCCGGGACCTCGGTCGGATTTCCGTCCCGAATGACCGTCAACGTCGGCGGAAACTGAAGGTAATCCGTGAAGGCCTTCCATTCCGGACCATCCACACCGAGATCATAACGGGTGTACCCAAAATCCGGGTACGGCGGGAAGGCGGACGGGAACGCCAGAGACGGCACAAAGGCCGGATCGCCCTCCGCGAAGCCGGACATCCAAAATAAAAAACCGTCGGCGGAGGTCGCCTCGAACCGGTAACTCGCGGTGTCGCTCACCGGATCGTAAAGATCGAGCCGAAGAGTGCCTCCACTCAACGGTACGTCGACCGGATCGCCTCCGCTCGCCGGCCAGACGGTGGCCATTGCATCTAACGCGGCGTAAATCGCGTAGTTGGCGCCCTCCTCAACCGGCGCAGCGGTGGCATCAAAATGGGCCAGCAGCAGCAAGCCAGGCCCACCGCCCATCGGATCAGGCGCATAAAGATCCGGATAACCCGTGCCCAGCGTTGCCACGGTTGTCTCTTGGGCCCGAAACTCCACGATGGTAACCGCCGCCGCGGGCACGGTTACGGAGGCAAGCGCGAGGGGCAGGAGCAACAGTCGGGGTAAACGCATGCCCGACGGTCGCACATCAAAGAGCCTTCGGCCATCCGGTCAGGCTTGGCGATGCTGATCAGCGTCTCCCTGAGAGACACTCGGCAGTCACGCCACCCCTGCCTCGGCGGATCGCTCTCAAGCTCCTCTATTTGTATTCATTTCTCGGCGACACCCAACCCGACCAAGCATCGGATTGGGTGGGCGACCGCTTACTCGGCGCGCAGCGCCTCCAGCGGATCAACCCGCGTTGCGCGCCGCGCGGGCACATAGCAGGCGACGAGCGCGACGACGAGCAACACGAGTCCGGTCAGCGCGAAGTTCACCGGATCGAGATCTGCCATGCGCGGCATGATGGCCGCCACCCACCGGCTCAAGCCATACGACGCCGCCAGCCCGAGCACCACTCCCAGCGCCGTCAACATCACGCCCAGACGCAAGACCAAGCGGACGACGCGATTCGGTGAAGCGCCCAGCGCGATCCGAATGCCGAACTCATTGGTGCGCTGCGCGACCACGTAGGAGATGACGCCATACAACCCGATCGCGGCGAGCACGACGCCGAGGAGCGCGAACGCCGCCAGGGTTTCGTTCACCACCACGATGTTGTGCTGAAAACGATCAGCCGCCTCCGGAACCGTGTACATCTCCAGGATGGCAACGTCAGGATCGAGGTCCGCCACCACCCGGCGCAATTCGCTCTTGAACCGGGCCGGCGACGCCCCGCGGGCGACGAGGAACATGTAGCCCCACGGCTCCTGCACCATCGGCTTGTAGGCCTGAAACGCAGTCGGAGGATTTGTGATGTTGAGGGCAAACTGCACGTCACCCACGACACCGATCACTTCGCGCCAGGTGATCTGGTCGCCGTTGCGCTCGCCCACGCGACGGCCAATCGCGCTGCCGTTGGGCCAGAAATGGCGCGCCATCGTCTGGTTGATGATCACGACGGGCGGACTCTCGGCGTTGATCTCGCGCGGGAAAAGCCGGCCTTCCAGCAGCGGCACCCCCAGCGTCTGGAAATAGTCGCCCGCCACCATGGTATAGCCGAGGCTCGGCAGGCGCGCTGGATCATCATCGGCCTGGCCATCCACCAGCAGCGCGGTCGTCCGGGAGTATCCAAAAAGTGGAATCGTCGTGCACACGGCGGTGCGCTCCGCCCCCGGGACCTGTTCCAGTCGATTGACCAACTTCTCGACGGCCTCGCGCCGTTTCTCCTCGGTGGCGTAGGTCGACTGTTCCGGCAGGTGGATGTTGGCCGCCAGGATGCGCTCGGTATCCCACCCCTTGTGGCGCTGCATCATGGTATCCAAACCACGGATCATCACGCCGGCGACCCCGAGCAGGGCGAGCGCCACGGCCACTTCGCCCACGATCAGGCCATGCCGCATCAGCCGCGGTCCGCGACCGGACGTCGTGCTGCGCGTCTGACTGCGCAGGGTGGCGGCGATATCTCCGCGCGAGGCGAACCACGCGGGCAGCAGGCCGAAGAGCAAACCCGTGAGCACGGAAACGACCAAGGCGCCGGCGAGCACGCGGCCATTCAGCGGCAAGGCCAGCCGGTCGACCCCACCCGGGCCGAGCCAGATCGCGTTACCGAGGAGGTAATTGACGACCCAAGCCACCAGCACACCCGCCAGGCCACCTACCAGCGCGAGCACCATGCATTCGGTCAGCTGGTGCTGGATCAACTGCGCGCGTGAAGCGCCGAGCGCGGAGCGGATCGCCAGGTCGCGCACGTTGCCGGTGGCGCGGGCGAGTTGCAGATTGGCGATGTTGGCGCAGGCGACGAGCAGCACGGCGGCGCCGAGGCCGAACAGCAGCCAGACGATGAACTTGCTGACGTCGTCCATCGAGGCCTTGTGCGGCTCCATCAGACGGATCGAACGATCCTTGCTGGTCTGCGGGTAATCCGTGGCCCAGCGTGCAGCCAACGGCGCGAGTTGCGCTTGCGCCTGCTCCGTCGTGACACCCGGTTGCAGCCTGGCCAGCGCGGTAAAGAACCGGCTGTTGCGATCATCCACGATGTGTCGCGGCAGCGTGATCGGACGCACCAGCTCGACCGGGCCAAGAAACAGCGGCGCCACAAAGGACGCGGGCATGACACCGATGATCGTCACCTGCTCTGCGTTCAGCCGGACGGAACGACCCACGATGTTGGGATCACCCCCAAAGCGCGACTGCCACAAACGATGGCTGAGCAAGGCGACCTGGTTGCGGCCGGGCACTTGCTCGTCGGCCGTGAACGCGCGCCCCAACGCCGGCTGCACCTGAAACGTCGTAAAAAAGTCCGCCGAGGCATCCAGCGAAACCAGCCGCTCCGCGGGTTTTCCCGGTTCGGCCAAGGTGTTGTTCCAATAGGCGTAGGTGGTCAGCGAGGCGAACGGCTTGTCCGGCCCCACCATCTGGGCGTGCATCTCCTCGAGCTCGGCAAAGGAGAAGTTCTCCCGGGGACTCTGCGGCGACATGCCGGACACGACGCGAAGTTCTTCCGGCTGCGGAAACGGCACCGTTCGGAAGAACATCACGTCGACCAGCGTGTACATCGACGTATTCACGCCGATTCCGAGAGCGAGGGTGAGGATGACCACCGCGACAAATCCGGGAGACTTGGCGAGGGAGCGGCAGGCGATGCGGAGTGAGGTCACGGTGGGCGCGTTGAGGTTAAGCATCAGCGCGGCGGAAGGACTGGCCGGAGCTGATGGGGTGATCCGGCATCAAGTACCCGAGCCAGGCACCGGAAGTTGCAGCGGCAGGCCACAAAAGTGTGTTCGTCCCGCGAAACCGACTGGGCGCCGCAAAGACCGCGGTCGAATTCCGCTACTCCGTGCCTCGCGCTGCTGACAGCCTCAACGTCGGCCGCTTCACTCCCGCCAACGCGCGCAACCGATCAGACCGGCGCACAAAAAACGGCGTCGGTACCGGTTCGATCGGTGCCGCTCTGCGTCGCGCGGCGTGCAGCCGGCGCGGATCACTGATGCGCGGACTAAAAAACCCAGCGGTCACCCGGAGCGCCGATGATGTCGCTCCGAGTGAAACCAACCGGGCGGCCCACCTTCGCCCAATCCCAGTTGGCGACAGTGCCGTCAGGGCACCATCGGGCGAATCGAGCCGTCTGGTTCGTAGAAGAGCTCCTGCACCTTCACCGAGCGCTTGTAGCTCAAGCCGCCCGACATCGTGGCATCGTGGTAGTACAACCACCAGCGACCGTTGTGCTCGACGATCGAGTGATGCGTCGTCCAACCAACAACCGGCGAAAGGATCGTGCCGCGGAAGGTGAACGGCCCCATCGGACTCGACCCGGTTGCGTAGACCAACGTGTGCGCGTCTCCGGTCGAATACGAAAAGTAGTACGTGCCACGATAAACGTGCACCCACGGGCCTTCGAAGTAGCGCCGCTGAATGTCACCCGCGAGCAAGCGGTTCCCCTGCGCATCCAGGATCACGACCTCCTGGTGTGGAGCCGCCATGCTGCGCATGTCCGGCGAGAGCCGCGCCACGCGGGCGTTGATCGACGGCGCGTCATCCGGCGGCATTTTCGCGTCGGCGATGAACTTGCCGGTGGTCCAGCACTGTAGTTGCCCGCCCCACACGCCGCCGAAATAGAGGTAGTGCGTTCCATCGACGTCGCGGAAAACGCATGGATCGATGCTGTAGCTGCCAGCGATCGGCTCCGGCTCCGCGCGGAACGGCCCTTCCGGGCGCGACGACGTGGCGACGCCGATCCGGAAGATGCCCGAGCGGTCGCGCGCCGGAAAATAAAGATAGTAGGTGCCGTCGTGATACGCAGCGTCCGGAGCCCACATCTGCCGCTCGGCCCAGGGAACATCCCGCACATGCAAGACCTGCCCGTGATCCGTCACCGGTCCCTCCGGGTGCGGCTGCGAGAAGACATGGTAGTCCTCCATCTGGTACTGATCACCAAGGTCGTTTTCGACCGCGTCCTGGTCCAAGTCGTGCGAGGGATAGATGTAGATCTTGCCGTCGAACACGTGGGCCGAGGGGTCGGCGGTGTAGAGATGCGTGATGAGCGGAGAACGTGAACTCATGATACAAACATTCGCCTAAGGATAACCGGGCCCAGTGAAGTGCCCTTCCCTCACAGCACACACCTGCCCACCTGCCGGCGAGCGATTTCCCGGCACAGGTGCTTTAACATTAGAGCATAGGGTTCGCGGCTGGAACTGGCGCCTGGTTTGACCCGGCCGACACTCGCCGGCCCCTTACTCCCGGCGCAGCGGCGGCTCCATCGAAACGGGCTCCGGAGATGTCACCGGCAGCGGTCCGTTCGTTCTCCCACGCCACCAGCGCGGACCAAACACGTTCAGCGCCAGCCCGAGGATCACCAGCACGGCCGCGTACAGCTTCCAAGCGTACAGCCGCTCATTGAGCAGCAGGGCTGAACTGAAGAGCCCGAGCACCGGAACCAGCAGGGTGAACGGCGCCACGGTGGACGCGGGATGCCGCACCAGCAGCCAGCTCCACAAGGAATACGCCACCAGCGTCGAACCGTAGACGATGTAGGCGACGCTGAAAACGGTCGCGCCCGTGGCCATTTGCAGTCCCTGCACAATCCGCCCAGGACCCTCAAAGGCCAGCGATGCCAGTCCCATCGGAACCGGCACCACCAGACTGCCCCAAGCGACGAGCGACAGCGCGTGAACGCGACCGAGGCGCTTCGACGTGAAGTTGGCGAAGCCCCATGACGTCGCGCCAAGCAACACACAGATCAAGCCGGGCAAGGTCACATCGCCGCCCGTGTGCAGGCCCACGACCACAAAGCCGGCACAGGCCGCCAGCGCCCCCAGCAGCTGCACCGGCAGGATCCGTTCACGCAGCAACGTCGCCGCCAGCGCCAGGGTCACGAACACCTGGAACTGCAATGTCAGCGACGCCAGTCCGGCGGACACCCCCAGCTTCATGCCGAGGAAGAGAAACCCGAAGTGCAGCCCGAACATCGTGAGGCCGTACAGAAGCAACAGTCGCACGGGAATCGCCGGGCGCCGCAGGAAGAACACCGCCGGGAAGGCCACGAGCAGAAACCGCAAGGCGCACAAAAACAGCGGCGGCAAGGCCTCCAGCGCGACCTTGATCGCCACAAAGTTGGTGCCCCAGATCATGACCACCACCAGCGCGAGCGCGAGATGCTGCCAAGGCCAGGACGGGGTCGTCATCGTTCTTTAGTACGTCCAGAGGCCGGCTCCGCGCCAGCGTCCCGCACAGGTTTTGCAATGACAGTGAGGCGACGAAAACGCACGTCAGTGTGCCGGTCGCCCCAGATGAAGCGACGAACGCGCAAGAAAAAGCCCCGTCTCGCGGGGAGACGGGGCGCCTGCATTGCAAAGAGAGAAACGAACGAGGGCGCTTGAGCCGAACGCGCCCGGTCTCAGTAGATGCCGCGGCCTTCGGTCAGCCGACCGTTGACGAAGACAATCGTCTGTTTGACGAAGCGGCTGCTCCAGTAAACCCAGCGGTCGCTTTCCGTCGATGTCGTCTCGTGCACCGGCGGATAGCCGCGCGCCATGATCACCTGCTCCTTCGTCATGCCCCGGCGCGGCTCGCCGATTCGGATGGCGGCGGCGACCTGGTCGGGCAGCCGCTCGAGCGGCGTGGGTACGGCCGAGAGCATCAACTTCGCAAAACCAGCCGGCGAACGCCCGGTGTACTTCTCTTCATTGACGACCTTCAACTCCGAGCCCGTCTCGAGGACCTGGAGGAGGATGTTCTTCTTGCTGTACGAAAGCAGCTTCACCCGCGTGTTGATCGGCACCACGATGCCGCGGCCGTAGTTTGTCGACGGATACTCATTATCCTCCTGCCGCAGCGTGAAGCGCAGGTAGTAATCCTGCCCGGGCACCGGGTCGATGAACTCCGGCGCGATCGACGGATAGTCGCCCCAGAACACGTCAGCGCCGCCCGCAGTGGACTGAGCCGGCGGCACGGGGGGAGCCGAAGGGCTGGTCGGCGCTTTGGGCGACAGCGTGCGTTGGATGATGCTGTCCGGCACGCCGGCTTCCTTGAGTCTGATCAGCGCCTTTGAGCTGGTGTCGTACTCGCCCGGCTCATTCTGCATCGCGAGCAGGATCGTCTGCTCCGACAGACCGGCCTTGTGCATCTTGATGATGTCATCCGTGTCCAACGCGGACAGCGGAAGCCCGGAAACGAGCATCGCCGCGACAGCGGTGCCCAGGATACGTAGAACCTTCATAGTGGGTCGAAAGTTGGGCGCCAGCAGCAGCAAGATCGGGGCGATCTCCGCCGGACAGCCGGCGCCGAACGTCGGCAAGCGCCGCCCGCCGGTCAACTCCGGAGTGCCGAGGGAAGTGATCCCCAGCCGCCCCTGAAGCGACGTTGAGAGTAACCCTGAGGGAATCTCCCCAACTCCAGAGACAGCTCCTCACAACCGATCGCATCCTTGTTGTGAATACGGGCCCCGCTTACGGAACGAGCCGGCGCGAAGCCGCGGGCCTAGGGTGAACGATCACATGTTCTTGGTCATGCCGCAGAGATCGACAGCATCGCAAATTTCTTTTCCCGGCCCAAAGCTCCGCCTGAACCAGGCGGCGATTCCGGTCTGGTCGGACCCCATGCCTCCGACGATCGATGACGGAACCGATGCGGCCACCCACACACGAAGCATTGTATGACGCAGCAGCCCGAGCTGGCTCGATTCCGGTGTCCCGCGTGCGGGCAGGAACTCGCGCTCGTGGACGCACAACCCGGTGCGTTCTCCTGCGCGTCCGGCCATCATTACACGGCCGACGCGCTGCTCGCGGCGTGGGAGCAACGTGCGGCTGCCAGCATGGCTGGCGCCATCGCCGACCTTAACGCCGTTGCTCGACTCCTGCGGCTACACGAGAGCCAAGCAGCGGACCAAGGACAGCGCTCGACCGCGGACACGTGGCGACAGCGCGCGGAAGTGTACGAACAACGCACCACCACGCTGAAGACCCTCACGTCGTCGTCGTCACGTGAGTCCACCTCGCCCATCGACGAGCCGGATTTCCGCAGGGCGGACCCAGGCCCGGCCGTCAGCGATCAATAGCCTTCGAACTCGCGCGAGCTAACGTTCGTTCCCATACGATCGCGCCCAGTCCGGTCTGCCGCCAGGTCGGGCGCTTCTCATCGAACGGCGCGGGGCAGCCACGCCGGCCGGGGCGGCTTAGGTATAACGGCGCAGGGGGCGGCCTTCGTCGGCGTCCTGCAAATCGAAGGAGGTCTGGATGTCGGTCCGGTCGTTGAGGCCGAGATCCCGTTTCCGCTGTTCGAGGAATTCGGACGCATCGTCGTTCCAGCCTCGTTTGCGCAGGAAGTCGTTGAACATTTGCACCTCTTCTTCGCTCGGCCGACGACCGTTGTCGAAGCACCACGCGAGCACCTCGTCGTCCGCGGCCCCGGCCAGCACGCGCTCACGCACATCGGCGTAGCGCACACGGAGGAATCGACAGGTCCGCCCGTCGAAAAAGCCGGGGCTGGAATCACCAAGATTGTAGCCAGGTGGCAACCGGCCGGCCTGCTGCAGCCGGATCTTGTCGAGCATCCGGCCGAAAAACACCAAACCACCGACCTTTTCGTGTGGACTGCGCAAACCGGGAACGGGTGCGGGCATGTCCCCACCGTGCAGCGCGCCCCGCCCGGACGCAATGACCGGCTCACCCCGCCTCGGCGCGCGCCGCTTCTGCGGTCAGCCGACCGCCCGGCCCGTCGTTACGCCGCGGCGCCGCAGCACTTCTTGTACTTCTTGCCGCTGCCGCAGGGGCACGGATCGTTTCGCCCGATCTTCGGTGTTTCGCGGCGCACGGGTTGCGGCGTCGATTCCACCTGGCCCGTGTAAACCCAACGTCCGTCCTCGCGGCCAAACGTCGCCACCTCCACGTGGTTGTGCTGCTGCCCGCCGCTGCTGAACCGGGCGGCAAAGGAAACGGTGCCCTCCTGATCGTCGGGGCCGCCTTTCTCGGTCTCGTTGATCGTCAACCCGAGCCACTCCGAGCTCTCCGCCCACTGCTTTGCATCACCCGGGTTGAAGTCGGCGCGCTGCTCCTTGCTCAACGTGCGCTCAAGGTGCGCGTAGTCACGCCTCACGTACGCCGTGTACCGGGAACGCATCAGCGCCTCGGCCGTCGGCGCCGGAGCACCAGCGAGAATCGGTCCGCAGCACGACTCAAACGGGAGATTGGATCCACAGGGACAGGACGACATGCCGCCATCGCGCCGCGTGATTCGGCCCGCCGCAAGCCCGAAGCGTAGAGGTGATGCCGCCGTTCAGCCGGTCGCGCGCCGGGGGGCCGCCGGCAGGAACACCGTCAGCAGCCCAATCAGCGGCAGCGCACTGCAGACCAGGAACACGTGCTCCATGCTCGTGTGGTCAGCGAGCCACCCCAGCACAGCGGAACCCAAGCCACCGATCCCAAAGGCCACGCCGAAAAACAGGCCCGCGATCAGCCCGACGCGACCAGGCACCAGTTCCTGCGCGTAGACGAGGATCGCCGAGAAGGCCGACGCCAGAATCAAGCCGATGATCACCGACAGGACCGCCACGGCCACCAAGCCGACGTGAGGCAACACGAGGGCGAACGGCGCCACGCCGAGAATCGAAAACCAGATCACCGGCTTGCGCCCAAAGCGGTCGCCAAACGGCCCACCCGCAAAGGTGCCCACCGCCACCGCCAGCAGGAAGAGAAAGAGGAGCAACTGCGCCGACTGTGCCTGCACGCCAAACCGCTCCATCAAGTAGAACGTGTAGAAACTCGTCAGGCTGGTCAGGTAAACGTACTTCGAGAAGACCAGCGCCAGCAGCACCGCCAGCGCGCGTATCACAGAGCGTCGCGGCAGCGTGCCAACCGCCACCGTTGTTGGTTTTGGTCCGCGTTGCCGAGCCTCCGCCGCCAGTCCGGCCCGATACCAGCCGGAGACCCGGTGCAGCAGGAACATGGCGGCCAAAGCCAGCGCCCCAAACCACAGGACGTGCCGCTGGCCGCGCGGCATCACGATGAAGGCCGCCAGCAACGGGCCCAGCGCCGTTCCTAAATTGCCGCCGACCTGAAACAGCGATTGCGCAAACCCATGCCGGCCACCCGCGGCTCGCCGCGCCAGGCGCGACGCCTCCGGGTGGAAAATCGCCGAGCCAAATCCGACGAAGGCTGATGCCACCAACAGATGGCTGAACGCCCTCGCCTGCGACAACCCGATCAAACCCAGTAGGGTCGCGCCCATGCCCAATACCAGCGAGGACGGAAAGGGATGCCGGTCCGTCACCAAGCCGACCACCGGCTGCAGCAGCGAAGCGACCCCTTGCACCACCAGCGTGATTAACCCGATCTGGGCAAACGTCAGTGCAAACGACTCCTTCAGCAGCGGATAGATCGCCGGCAACATCGCCTGCACCGCATCGTTGAGCAGATGAGACATGCTCAACGCCACGAGCACCCGCAGCACGAGCGGCGGTTCAGCAGGCAATGCGACAGGGTGCGTGGCGACTGACGACGACATCGCCGCTATATGCGGATCCCGGAGCGCCCGCGCAACTGTGACGCCCAAAGGGCCCGGTGCAGCGCTTGGTGCGATCCTCCACCACAATTTGGCCGTCGCTCCCCTCCGCTGGTTGAAGGTCGTGACTGCGGCAACCGGAGTCCGGCGGGGCCAAGCCGCTTCGCGCTTCGGGGTGTCCTCCAACTGATCGATCCTGGCCGAATTGCATTTCCCTCGGCCGGAATGTGGCGCTTGTTCCTGCCATGCAACGGGAACCGTCGGCCCCAGGCGTCCACGTGCCCACACGCCCTTCCACAACATCCCCAGACCGCGCGTCGGAAGCGCCCGACGGCCAGCGTCGTTTTCCGCGCGAGACGCTGTTTCTCGTGGCGCTGGCGGTGCTCTTCGGAGTGCCGTTCGCGCTCGCAAAACTGAACCCGGGATTGGAGCCGTTTCCGGCCATTCTGCTCCCATCGGGCGCCGACCTCGTGCTTGCGGACGAGTCCGAGCGCACGTTCACGGTGGTGACGGCCTACGGGCAGCGACACGGAAGCGCCGAGTGGGTCCGCGTGGATCCGGTGCGACTGATCGATCCGGTGCTGCCCCAATATTTCACCAGTCTGGCGTCGACCGGGTTCGGATTGCGCCCGGTGCCCGGCCGCGAATTGGGGCTTCGTGGCCTCGGCATCCGCGTGCGCCTGCAGGATCGTTACCGTCCCGAAGCCGCGCAGGAAACCACCGCCTGGCTAAGGGAGCGGCTGACGCGACTCGGATTCGCTCCCGACACACTCCGCGTGACGCGCGAGCGCGTCACGTACCACGAGAACAGGGCCGAACCCATCGAGACCACCTTGTTGCATGAATCGGTTTACCGACTGGACTGAAGCCACTGCGTCGCGATTTTTCGCGCGGGTTGAGCAAAGCTGTGAAACGGATGCGGCTTCGCTCGGGATCTTCCGAATACTTTGGGGGCTCTACGTGCTCCTGTTTGTCACCCCGTACGTGTCGTGGGCCGGCCGGGTTCCTGCAGGTTTCTTCCTGCCCGCGCCCCTCAGTCTCGCCTCCCTGTTCAACTCCTTTCCGTCCTGGACGGTTTTGGTGACGGTCGAACTGGTCGTGCTCACCAGCGTGCTGGCGATCACACTCGGCTGGCACACCCGAGTCGCCACGCTCCTCTTCGTCGTCGGACACACCTTCCTCTATTCGTTCCAGTACGCCTTCGGGAAGATCGACCATGAGATCCTGCTGGTCGCGACGACGGCTTGTCTGGGCCTCTCCAACTGGGGCGCCTCGTTCGCCCTGCGACCGGATCGCCCGCTACCCGCGTGGATGAACCGGCGGGCGCTCGCGCTTGCCGGCATCATGATCGCGTTTGGCATGTTCACGGCGGGTCACGAAAAGGCGTTTCGCTGGCTCGATTTTGACCCCGTCACGAGCGGGTTTCTCTCGTGGTTCTATCGTGGATACATGACCTTGGGGCGCACGTTTCTCGCGGCACCCTGGGTCCCTCAAATTCCGCCCCTCTGGTTCGAGGTGCTCGACAAAGCCGCGGTGGCGTTCGAGCTGCTGGCAGCGGTGGCACTGCTGATCGGGCCCCGCGCCTGGCGGCTCTGGCTGCTGGTGGCCTGTGTCTTCCATCTCGGGAACACGGTTTTGCTCAACATCCCGTTCCTTGTGCATGTTCCAGTGTACCTGCTCTTCGTGCGCTGGCCGGCGATTCTCGGGTCGATGCTGACGCGGGCAACCTCCACCTGGCCCAGCCCGGCGTGGCTGACCGCTGCCGGATTGGCGGTTGCGCTTTGGGCGACCCACACCGTTCTCCGCCTGCGCGGCGCCGGATCGCGTTTTCTTTTTATCGACGATCGCGCGCTCGAACTGCCGGCGCGTCTCTACGCCGGTTTGGTGCTGTGGTTGCTCAGCGCCGGCCTGCTCGTCTGCGATCTGATCAGTCGGACCCGTCGCCAAAGCATCGACGGCCCTCCCGCCGTGTTGGCCGGGCTTCCGGCTGGTCCGGGGGGCCGGAGCTAAATACAAACGGCGCCCGTGCCTAGTCGGACCGGGCGCCGCTTCTAACTGACAGGCTCTCGGACTATTCGGCCGGGCTGGTCTTGACGGTGATGTTGTTCTGCACGTTCTGCACGCCCTCGACCGAGGACGCGATTTGCTCCGCCCGTGCACGCTGCTGTTCTGTATCCACAAAACCACTCAACTGCACCGTGCCGTTGAACGTTTCGACCTGGACCTGACGCGCGCTGACCATTTGGTCACGCACCATGGCCGTCTTCACCTTCGCGGTGATCGCAGAGTCGTCCATGTATTGTCCGGCGGTCTGGCCACCCGGCGTCGACCGCAACGCCAGGTTGTTGGTGACCTGCAGCACGCCCTCGACTGACGCCGCCAACTGCTCGGCACGGATCCGCTGCTCCTCGGTATCCACAAAGCCGTTCAATTGGACGTGTCCCTTGAACGTCTCGACGTCGACTTGACCCGCCTTGACGGTGTCGTCGCGGATCAGAGCCGTTTTCACCCGAGCGGTGGTCGCGGTGTCGTCGACGTATTCACCCGTGCTTTGGCGCGTGGCCGTGGAAGCGCACCCGGAAAAAACCGAGCCTCCAACAACTCCCAAGGCGAGGACTGCAACAAGTTTGATCGAAGTTTTCATAAGCTACGCGGAGATAGAGCGCGATTGGGGCCCGGGGTTCGTGCCGCAGGGTGAGTTTCAACGCTGGCTGATCGTCGGAGGCTTGGGCAAACAGCCGGACCGGCCGCTGCTCGGCACCCCAAGTCTCTCCCAAACCCGGCGACCACCACGCCGCAAAATACAGTATCTCACAAACTTGCGTGACGCGTGACCGGAGGGACACTCAAAGCGAACCGCTGCGTCTGCGATCACAACGCTTCGGTCGGAATCGGCATCGGGTTTCCCCCGTTCTTCTACGCCCCCCGCGAACCGGAGCCGACCCGAACCGTTCCATCGCGCGACTACTCTGCTGCCATGTCTGCCTTGGATCAGCTGACCAACCGGGTGACCGAAAGCCTGCTCGCGCTGCTCTCCGACGTTCCCACGTCCGAGTTGCAGAAGGCCGCGGACCCAGCAGCGGCGGCGCAGCCGATCATCCGCACGGCGGCCCGCAAATCCGCGGCCGTTTCCGGCACGCTTTCGATCCCACCTGGCCCCGTGGGCCTGCTGACCATTGTGCCCGACTTGATGGTGGTGTGGCGAATCCAACAGCAGATGGTTGCCGACATCGCCGCTCTCCATGGCCGAAGTGCTGCGCTGGACGAGCGCACGATGACGTATTGTCTTTTCCAGCACAGCAGCTCGCAACTCGTTCGGGACCTCGTGGCCCGCGCTGGCCCCCGGCACCTGGTGCAGCGGGCCACGGCCAAGATGGTCCGCAGTGTCCTCAAGCGTATCGGCGTGCGGCTCACACGGCTGCTCCTCGGCAAATCGGTGGCCCGGCTCATCCCGCTGGTCGGCGCGGCGGCGGTGGCGGGGTACGCCTACCACGATACGATCAAGGTCGCCGCCTCCGCGATGGAACTTTTCCGGCGCGAGATTGTGTTTGAGTAGCCTTCGCTCTGCAGGAATCGGCGGCGCGTGATTTTGCAGGATGCAGGGCAAGCGGCGCGCCCGCGGAGCCGTTTCACGCTGCGGCAAGGACTTAGCGCGCTGGCACGGTCACTGCCCTACTTGAGGCAAAGAGGGTGCCAGCCAAGAGAGCCGGCCCCGCAAACTGAACCCTGTTCTGCCATGATGACCCACACGCCTTCCCTCCTTTCCACCCGCCACCGGCCGATCCGCACGGCCATCGCGACCGTCGCGGCCGTCGGAGCGCTTACTCTGACGGGGTGCAGCGACCGTGAGTCGATGATCGATGAGGAACTCGCCTCGTCCGACCAGAACCTCTCGCCCACGCGCGGCAACACCGGCTCTCCAACCGACCCCGAAACCCAGGGCACCGGCGGCATGTTTACCGCGGACACCGGCGCCCCGTCGTCGTCCCAAACGAATGAATACACCTCCGGCATTGTAAATCAGAAGCAGGAGGAGATCCCCACCGAAAAGTGGGACGGCACCGCCTTCGGCCAGGAACACGAGAGCCGTTATACGACCCAAGCCGAAGAGCGGCCGGACGCGTCCGACGGCTCACTCGTCGCCGATGCGTCGAGCGACCACCTCGAGGAGCGTATCCGTACCCAGTTGGAAGGATCAGCTGATCGTCTCGCCCTGTCGGAAGAGCAACTTGCCGAGATCGACGTCGCCGTCGACGACGGCCGGGTTCGCTTGCAGGGTGAAGTTCCGGATGCAGCCTCGCGCGACCGCATTGAACGCCATGTGGCCCAGTTGGACGGAGTCCGCTCGGTCGACAACCAACTGAGTATCCGGGACACTGAGCACATTGCCGAGTAGTAGCCGCGCCGACTGACCAATTTGCCGCTCCAGGGCGCCGAGGTTCGCTTCGGCGCTCTTGTTCTTTCTGGCAATGTGTACGAGCGCCGCAGTTACACCCCGAGGTGCGGGTTCATTCCCATGGCCGCAAATACCTCGTCTCTCACGCGGATGTAAGCCGGAGAATCCATGTCCCGGGGGCGCGGCAGATCGGCGCGAATCACACGAGCGATCGTTGCCGGCCGACGGCTCATCACGACGATACGGTCGGCCAGCTGCACAGACTCATCGATGTCGTGGGTGACAAACAGGATCGTTTTACGCTCTTGCTGCCAAAGCCGGACGAGATCCGCGCGCAGCTTCAACCGCGTGATGTAGTCGAGCGCGCCGAACGGCTCGTCCATGTAAATGAGCTCCGGATTGGCCGCCAGCACGCGCGCCAGTTCCGTCCGTTGGCGCATGCCGCCCGACAACTCGCGCGGGTATGCCTTTTCGAAACCCGTCAGGCCGACGAGGTCGATGTAGTGGCGAACCAACTCTGCGCGCCGTTCCGGCGGCAATGTGCTCAGCCCGAACGCCACATTGCGCTCCACCGTGAGCCAGGGGAAAACCGCGTTCTCCTGAAAGACGAACAAGCGCCGCCGATCGGGTCCATTCACCTGTTCCCCTTCGATCAACACTTCACCACGGGTGGCGGTTTCGAAGCCGCCGAGGATCGAGAGCAGAGTCGATTTGCCGCAACCGGATGGGCCGACGATCACGATGAACTCACCCGCCCGCACCTCGAGATTGATGCCTTCGAGCACG
>JAEWIY010000133.1 GCA_023386835.1 Verrucomicrobiota bacterium | reverse complement strand
GCTCCGCCCCGGCCGAACCCATGGCGAGGAGCAGAAGAACAGGCAGGACGCGAAACAGGGGCGGCGGGGTCATCGCCCCACAATGCTGATGCACGCCCCGTCGGGAAACGCCGGGGGCGGTCCAACGTAAGCCTGACCCATCCCTCAGCGAACCGGCGGCGGCGTCTCGGCGGACGTGGAGCCGTGCGGCTCGACCGCCTCCGCCTCGATGACGAGTTCCGGCGGCGAAGTCGGACCGACATCGCGGACCGTCACCTCATCCGGAGCCACCCGCTTGATCGTGCGCCGGCTGCGGTCGACCGGCGGCCGGTTCATCGGCGGACGAGGTGAAGCCCCCGTCCAGCGGCGCCAGGCTGTGGCCATCAGACCGACGACGATCATCACGGCACCCAAAAACAGGCCGCCCACGAGAGTAAGCAGCGCGACCAGCGCCACGAGGACGACTTTGAGGGAACGCATCATGAAAGTAGGACTCGCCCGAACGGAGCCAAGTTGCACGTTTTGCCGGGTGTGACGAGGCGCGCCTGCATCCCGCGTCGAAAATCAGCCGACGGTTCGGCGTTTCCCGCGGATCAACGGAACCCGGCTGACACCCGCCGTATCCGTATGGGACGTGCTGCCCTTGGACCCCATGTCTTATAGTCACTTGTTTGCATGAGTTTGGAAGGGGCACTTCGCCGCCTGGCACCCTGGCTGGTCCTGATCATGGGCCTCAGCCTCACCGTTGCCGCCACCCGGCGCGCCTTTGCGATCAGCCAGACCCGGAATGAGCTGCGTTTCCGCAGCACGGCGGACCAACTGGCGCAGGCGGTAAGTGCACGCGTCGACACCTATATCGCGTTGCTGCGCAGCACCCGCGGCTTGGTCCACGAGCCGGAACTCCGCACGGCGGAACGGTTTCGCGACTTTATCCACCGACTGCGGCTCGAGACGCAGTATCCCGGCATCCTGGGGATCGGATTCGCGCAACACATTCACCCCGAACAACAGCAGGAAGTGGAACGCTTCTGGATGGAACACGGCCGCGAAGGGTTCGAGATCTGGCCGGAGCCCACGTCCGGGCCAGCCTTCCCGATCGTGCTGCTTGAACCCGCTAACCAGATGAATCTGCGCGCTTACGGGTACGACATGTTCTCCGAACCCGTTCGACGGGAAGCGATGGTGCGCGCCTGGCACACCGGGCGTCCTGCCGCAACCGGTCGTGTCCGGCTCGTGCAGGAGGAGACCGAAGAGGGGCAGGCCGGGTTTCTGATTTACCTGCCGGTCTATCGTGAATTGCCGCCGTACGACGAAGAGCCGGGGGGTATGACCGAGATCGAAGGTTTTGTTTATAGCCCCTTCCGGGCGGATGACCTGTTCCGCGGCATCTTCAGCACAGCCGTCGATCACGGCATCCACGTGGAGGTGTACGACGATCAGGTCACGACACCTGAACACCTTCTGCACAGTTCCGGGGAGCGGCCGTCGCACGCCACCCCGCTGACACGGCACGTGGAAATCGGCGGGCGCACGTGGACGGTGACCTTCACTCCGTCCGAACGCGTGCTGGAGAGCAGCCAATCCGCCTGGTGGACGCTGCTCCTCGGCACGCTGGTCACGACGCTGATCGTGTTGCTGATGCGCAACCAGGAGCGGGCGCGCGTCAACTCCGAGGAACATGCGGCCCAGTTGCTTCGGTCCGAGCAAGCGGCACGCAATAGCGAAAGCCTCAAGCAGGCCATCCTCGACGCGGCGCTCGACGGGATCGTGACGGCCGACGGTCGGGGTGTCGTGGTGGAGTTCAACCCGGCCGCGGAACGGGTGTTCGGTTACCTGCGTGCCGATGTCATCGGCCGCTCGTTCATTGACGTCGTTTTCCCGCCCCGGCTGCGCGAGGGCTATAGGCGCGGCATGCAGGAGCATCTAGCCACCGGAGCGAGGAAGTTGATCGGCCAGCGCATGGAGCTGACGGCGATGCGGGCCGACGGCACGGAGTTCCCGGTCGAGATGGCGATCAGCCGGATCGAGTTGCAGGGCCAGCAGATGTTCACCTCCTATGTGCGCGACATCACCGAGCGCCGGCAGGCCGACGCGCACATTCGCGAGCTCAACGAAAGCCTCGAGCGGCGCGTGCAGCAACGCACCGCCGAGCTGCAGGATGCGAACCGGCAGCTCGAGTCCTTCTCGTATTCAGTTTCCCACGACCTGCGCGCGCCCGCCCGGCACGTGCTCGGGTTTGCCGAGTTGCTCAACAAGCGCGTCGCCGAGTCCTCCGACCCCACCGCCCAGCGACTGGCCCGCGTGATCACGGACTCCGCCCGCCGGATGGCGCAGCTGATCGACGACCTGCTCACGTTCTCCCGGACGAGCCGGCAGGAACTGCGTCGCGGCCCGGTCGACATGAACAACCTGGTGGCCGAGGCGGTGCGGGTACTCACCCCGGAGTTCACGGGGCGCCAGATTGAATGGAGTGTCAGCCCGCTTCCGAACGTCGAGGGTGACTCGTCGCTCCTGGCTCAGGTCTGGGTCAACCTGCTGTCGAACGCCGTGAAGTACACGCGCCGCCGCGACGTCGCGCAAATTACGGTCGGCGGCCGGCGCGACGCGGAGGAATCTGTTTTCTGGGTCTCCGACAACGGTACCGGTTTTGACATGCAATATGTCGGAAAACTGTTCGGTGTCTTCCAACGCCTGCACCGCGAAGAGGAGTTCGACGGCACTGGCATCGGTTTGGCCAACGTTGCGCGGATCGTGCAGCGTCATGGTGGCCGCGTCTGGGCCGAAGCGGAACCCAATGTGGGCGCGACGTTTTCGTTTTCGATCCCGCATCGTCCGGCGGATTTTATCGGGCCGTTGCCCACGCGGAACGATCGCGCCGCCGAACGTCCGCCAATCTCGCAGAGCTGAGCGGCAGGATCGCGCGACGCGGAATCCGCTAGCGCGCGGCTTGTTCGTTCTTGCGCGAGCCACGGATGTTCAGGGCCGCGAGCACCAGCTGCAGACCAATCAACGCCCACGCCTGCGTGTGCCAGCCCCAGACGATCCACAGCACGTTGCTCAACAGGAACCACCAGAAGCCCCGCTTGCGACGATGTGCATTCCGTGAGCCGACCAACCACGCCGCGACCGCACTCACCACCATCGCCGGCCACTGCACCCAGTTGAGATAGTCCATGATTCACGGCCCGCACGAGCGAACGCGCCAGCGACTCGGAAATGGCGGCGCGGTTCGGAAAATACATCCATCATCCGAGGATCTGGGGAAGGTCACCTACTCCAATGGGCCTGAGTGGCCTGAACCTCCGGTAAAACCTCACCCGCAAACCCGCCGTCCGCGCTGCAACGTTGATGGATCCTGGTGGTCCGATGGGGTCCCGTTCCATGCCGCGCTCTCGTCCTCACCGCTTCGCCTCAGCCTCTCCTCAGTTCAGCGCCCGCTCATCGCGGCTCCAGAGTACCTCCTCCTTTCGATGGATCGGCGCGAGCTGGCGGGTGTGCGTGGGCGCGATTGGCTTGCTCGTCGCCAGTTCCGCTCCCGCAGCCACGTCAGTGTCGCAGCACGGCATCACCTGGACGTTTGATGCCGACCACCGCACCGGCCAGTTTGTGACGGGCGATTGGTGGGTGATCGGCCCGGTGACGATCGTTTCGATTTCGCCGGCAGATCCGGACCCGACCGATGACATCGATGTGCACGGCTCCGTCGTCAATCCGATGCCCGTACGCCGCAGCCCTTACACGCAGAGCCTCGATTCACGCGTGGGCAACGGCACCACTTACCGTCGCGACGACAATGTCGCGCGCCAGCTGCCGCTGCGGTTGCAGCCGGGAAGTTCGCTGTTGTCGGTGCGCAGTCGCGACGAAGTCGGCTCGGACAAACTGATCCTCTCCGACGGCGCTGTGCTCACCGTGCTCGACGAAGTGCCGCCGCCCAACAGCTTCCGACCGCCGTACGCGGGCACCGACAAGAGCATACCCGGGCAAGCTTCGCAGCTCGACCTCACCATCTTTCGGTCGCTGCCACGCGTCCGGTCGGCGCCGTCCCTTTCCTCACTGGATCGGCTGTTCAACCAGCCGCTGATCGACCTGATCACCCAGTGGCCCAACTCCAGCCTCAAAACCGCCAATGCCGGTGCCGCCTACGGCCGTGATATTGCTCGCGAAGTTGGCGATGCGGTCCTGGCGCTGAACCTCGATTATCCCGAGTCACAAAAGCGGCCGCTCGTCATCAAACTCGTGCAACGTGGCCTCGACACCTATGGCCTCGCGGCGGCGGGCATGGTCTGGACGGCCAACGGCGGGCACAACACGGGACGCAAGCTGCCACTGCTGATCGCCGCCCGCGCGCTGCACCGCTCGGACATTCTCGCTTACGGCGACGGGAAGCGGCACCTGATTTTTCAGGAGGATCAGCAGCACTGGTTCATTTCGGCGACGGATGTGCGGCTGTCTCGCGGCAAGAGTGATCGTGCCCCGTACACGCCGGAGATGATCGGCGTCCCGGAATGGACGGAGAACCCGATCCACGAGCGCAACATGGCCGGATCACAGTGGAATCGATCCTACCGCTACGTGAATGGCTCCGTGAACACGGGCCTGGTGCTTGCCGCCGAGCTGATGGGGCTGCGCCCGCTTTGGAATTGGGACCCGCTCTTCGCCTACATCACCGAGCGCTACTATCCGCAGGAGTCGACAAATCCAACCAACGCCGTTCGCCTGCCCGGTTTCCACGTCGCGATGTGGGAAGCCTACCGCGACCCGAAAGCCGCGACCAAGTTGCCGCCGATGGCCCACGAGGCGACCCCGAGCGACCGGCTGCTGAACCTGTCCACCCGCGGGCGGATCAGCGGAAGCGGAGAACTTGTCACCGGCTTCGTGCTGCAGGGCAGCCGCTCGCGCGACATCCTCGTGCGCGCGGTGGGCCCGGGGCTGCGGGCGTTTGGCGTCGATCAAAACGCGGCCGGGCTGCGCTTCACCCTTTTCCGCGAAGGCGACAAGATCGTCGACGTCTCCAACTGGGGCGCCGAGAAGAACGCCGCGGACCTGATCGCCGCCTCGCAGCGCGTGGGAGCGTTTGGGCTGTCGGACCAGAGCCAGGACTCCGCCGCTTTTCGTCGTCTCGAACCAGGCAGCTACAGCGTGCACGTGACGGCGAACGATCGCTCCGGCGGCGTTGCACTCGTGGAAGTTTACGACGCGGGTGAGGAGCCGCAGAGCGCCGAGGCTCGGTTGATCAACCTGTCAACGCGCGGCCACGTGGGACGCGGCGAAGACCTTCTGATCACGGGCGTGACCGTCGGCGGCACCCAAGCGAAGCGCCTGCTGATCCGTGCAGTGGGCCCGGGCCTGCGGCCACACGGCGTGACAGGCGTACTGGCGGACCCATTACTCCGGCTCATGTCCGGCGGGCGCGAGATCGCGGTGAACGACGATTGGGATGGCTCCGGCGAAGTCGCCGCGGCTGCCGGCACCGTGGGCGCGTTTCCCCTGCCCGCCGGCAGCAAGGATGCCGCGCTCGTCGTCACGCTCTCGCCCGGCAACTACACCGCGCAGGTCGTCGGCCACGGATCAGCGACCGGCGTGGCGATGATCGAGGTCTACGAGATCCCGTAACCGGCCGGTGCGTACGGGCGCGGCGAGTGCATAAACTTTACCTTCCCGGCCCGAGGAAAAACCACCACTCGCCGCCCACCCGACTCCCAACTGGAGGCCACAAATTACCCCGCCCCAAACATCCTGTAAGCAGCAGGTGAAACGCCCTTTAGAACCGAACCAAAGGCTATAGTTTACCGGCTCCGGAGCCGACTTCCGGAGCATGGTTTCAGTTCTTCGCGCCCGGCGGTGGTGCTCGATCGTTTTGTGGTGTGCCCTGAGCGGGTTCACTGCTTTGCCGATCAGCTTTGCCGCGACGTCGATCACGCAGTTTGGCATCACCTGGACGTTTGACCGGGACTATCCGAGCGGTCGTTTCGCGAACGGCGACCACTGGGTCGTCGGACGCGTGGTGATCACCGACATCAGCCCGCGATCGATGATCGTGGATGGCGCCACCCTGCACGGCTCAATGGTCAATCCCAAGCCGCACACCGAGCAGGGCTTCGACAGCCGGATCAAGAACGTGCCGTTCGCCCCCGAACTCAATCGGGGAGCGAGCCTGCCGCTGACGCTTCAGCCCGGCTCCTCGCTGCTCTCGTCCGCCCGCCACGCTGCGCGGGCCAACGGTGACGATCCTCAGCTCAAGACAATCGCGATTCTCACGGTGCTCTCCGCTCCGGCCCCGGCCGGTTCATTCCGCCCGGCTTACGTCGGCACGGACAAGGCGATTCGCTGGAACGTCAGCCAGCTTGATTACGGGCGCCTGCGCTCGTTGCCACGCGTCGCCAGTGCACCAGACCTGGCCACGCTGGCGAAGCAGTTTGAGAAGCCGTTCATCGACCTGCGCTCCAACTGGACCAGTCGCTACGTCCAGCCGTCGGATAATCACCCGCCCTACGGCCGCGAAATTTCCCATCAGGTCGGAGCCGCGATGCTCGCGTTGCAGCTCGATGCCACGCCGGCCCAGAAGGAGCCGCTGCTCGTCAAGGTCGTCCAGCGTGGTCTCGACGTCTACGGCCTCGCCGTTAACGGCGCAAACTGGGGCAACGACGGGGGCCATCGCATCGGCCGCAAGCCCATGCTCCTGCTCGCGGGCGCCGTGCTCAACGATACCGCGATCCTCGCGTACGCCGACGCGGCCAAGTTCTTCAAATTCCAGGAGGATCAGCAGACGTTCTACGTCAGCGCCGCCGATGTGGCGCGTAAGCGGCAAACGTCGGATGGCAAAAACCGCCAGCCGTACACGACCGACATGATCGGCCTGCCCGAATGGGGCGAGAAACACATCGGAATGCCGGAGCGCGATGACTCGAACTGGGGCGCTGCCTATCGCGCCGTCTGCGGACCGGCCATGTCCGGCAATGTCCTCGCCGCCCGGTTGATGGGCCTGCGGCGCACGTGGAACTGGCCGGCGTTGTTCGACTACATCGACCGCTACTTCGAGGTCGAGGGCAGCAACGCGGCCACGCACACCAACGCGCTTCAGCCGTTCGTGAAATCCATGTGGGCCGCGTATCGGCTGCTCGATTCCGACGATGTCGGCGCACCGGCCAATCCAGCGCCGGATCCCGAGCCTCCGGTCGAGCCCGAGCCTGATCCAACCGACGAACCCTCTTCGCCAGAACCGCCGCCGCCCGTGGACGAAGTTCCGTCGCCGGTTGAGGATCCGGTCCAGAACGACGATCCCGTTCAGGTCGATCCGCCGGCCACCCAGAAGCCACCGCCTTCGGCCTCTCCCTCCGAGCCGGCCGACCCGAGCAAGGCGGCTCGACTCGCCAACATTTCCACCCGCGGGCGCGCCGGTCCGGACGACGTAATGATCGCCGGCTTCGTGCTGCGCGGCTCCGCTCCGCGCGAGGTGCTGATCCGGGCCGTCGGTCCGGGACTCTCGAAGTTTGGGGTAAAAGGCGCGTTGAGCGCCACGACTCTGACGCTGTACCAAGGCTCGAAAGTGATCGCGCAAAACGATCAATGGAGCCGCAGCGCCGGTGCCTCGGACGTGGCCGCGGTGAGCCGGCGCCTCGGCGCGTTCGGACTCTCCGAATCAAGCGACGACGCGGCCATCGTCATGAAGCTCGCGCCCGGCACTTACAGTGTGCACGTTGCCGGTCCAAAGAAAGCCGGCGTCGCGCTGGTCGAAGTTTATGATGCCGGCGAGGGCACGATTTCGGAAGGCACGCCTCGCCTGATCAACATCTCCACTCGCGGCCACGTGGGCACCAACGACGAGGTGATGATCGCCGGACTGGTGGTCACGGGTGACGCGCCGAAACGCGTGCTGATTCGCGCGGTCGGACCGACGCTGAAGAAGTATCAGGTTTCGAATACACTGGCCGACCCCGAGCTCGAACTCTTCCGCGGCAGCACCCGGATCGCGGCCAACGACAATTGGGGTGCCCGCGCCGATCTCGCGGCCGCCGCCACCGCCGTCGGCGCGTTTGCGCTCGATGCCACCAGCCGTGACGCCGGCCTGTTGGTGACGCTCGAACCCGGCGTTTACTCCGCCCAAGTCCGCGGCCGCAATGGCGGCACCGGCACCGCGCTGGTCGAGGTGTACGAGGTGCCGTGAGGCAGGCGCGTAGACCTCGCCTGCTGGAGCAGGGAGAAGGGAGCAGGGAGCAGGAACGGAAGATGTACCATCGTTCTTCGACCATCCCGGGTTGAACGCGCGGAGCGAGGTCGGCTCGGAGTAACAAAGACTCCGAGCTTACACCTTAACCCTTACTCCTCTCCACTCGCGCTAGCGGGGTAGTTTGACCAAGTGGCCGGCGGGGAGCCGCTGGTTCATCTCCACCTGGTTCATCAACGCGAAGTCCTCGGGTTTGAGACCAGGCGGCAGGTTTGGTGGAAGGAGTTCGTTGAAGGAGCGCTCACGATCAAGCGCGACGACCCGCAGGCGCGCGGGCTGGACGGACAGCGCATCACGATCTGTCAACGGCCCAAAGCCGCCCGCCACCTGTTGGAAGACGCTTGTCGCCTGGTTGAAGACCTGCGCCGGCGCGTATCCCATAAAGCTATACACGCGGCTTCCCTGCTGGACAAACGTCGCCATGACACCGATCTGACCCTGCTGCGTCTGGGCGGCGCCGACGAGCACGGTGGCGGGTTGCCCGTTAAGGTTCGCATCGTTGACCGAGATGACCTGAAGCCCCTGTTGCTGCCCTTGCTGCGCGAGCGCCGCCGCGGCTTCACGTGGCGAACTCACCGGCACGATTTCGAACCCGAGCATGGCCCGGCCGTTCGGCTCAACCATCGCGACCAACGCCCGTTCATTGACAAGCTTCCAACCGGAGGGAACGGGGAACTGGAACTGCAGATCCGGGTGAAGGAACCAGTCGCCACGTCGAAAGCCTTCGCGCGGATTTTCCCCGACGATCATGCCATTGATCCGTTGCAGAAATGCTTCGCGATTCACCTGCCCCTGCGACCACGCCGCACTCAGCTCACGAACCCGTTCGCGCCGTTCGCCGGGATCCGGATGCGTCGAGGCCCAGGACGGGATCGATTTGCCTTCGGCTTCTCCCATGCGCTCGAGCGTGCGAAAGAACTCCGCGCCCTCGACCGTCCGATAACCCGCTGTGCCCGCGTAACGCACCCCGAGTTCGTCCGATTCGCGCTCGGCGTCGCGCCCGTACCGAAACATCAACAACTGCAGCGCCTGCCCGCCGATGTTCAGGATGTTGGACGCAATATCACCGCCTTGGTCGCCCAACACTTGCTGCCCGAGGATGGCACCGGCGAACAATCCCAGCTGGCTTAGCTGGGCCCGCCGCGCCTGTTGCGACGCATGCCGGGCCGCCACGTGCGCGATTTCGTGTCCGAGCACCACGGCGAGTTGCGCTTCGTTCTGCAGGTGCGTGAGCAACCCGCGCGTGACGTACACATAACCGCCCGGCAGCGCAAAGGCGTTGACCACCGGGCTGTCGAGCACGCGGAAGGTGAACTCCGTGCCCTGATATAAATCGGGCGCATCCGGCGAGCGCAGGTCACTCGTCTCCAAGACGCGACGGCCCACCGATGCCACATACTGCTGCATCATCGGGTCGTCATAGAGACCCATCTCCTGGACGATCTGCTGATCGCTCTCCGCGCCGAGCTGCAGCTCCTGCTGCCAAGAGTAACCATAAGCCTGCCGCTCGCCGGTCACAGCACTGGGCTCGTGCACGCAGCCGATGCACCACACCAGCGCCAGGCTGACCAGGACAGTGCGGCCGCGTCGAAATAGGGGGGGGAAGACACGGGATAACATGGTGCTTTCCCCCCACGCATCGCGCATGCCAGCGGCTTCCTCCGCGACGCTACTTGCCTGATTAAAAGCGTTTCCGGGAAACGACTTGGATCAGAGCGATTCCGGCGGCCGCACGAGAACTGCGAGATGCAATCCTGCGTCACCCGCACCTGGCTCAAGCACGGGCCGGCGCGCGCCGCGCACCCGCCGGTTCGACGTGCGAATCGGCGGGCTACCTTTGCGAGCCGCCTCCACCTCCGGAGGCGTCAGTCCACCCCGGATGCGCGCCCGAAGACCGGCCGGCCGTCCTTCCACGCGAGCGGCTTCACGTAGGTGTGTCGATTGGGGTCCCACAGGGGATCCCCCACAATGTTGGTGTAGGTACGGGCGTGATACACCAGCAGGTCGGTGCCGTCCTCGGCTACGGTGAAGCTGTTGTGCCCGGGACCATAAACCTTGTGCTCAAAATCGCTCTGGAAAACGGGCAGCGGAGACTTGGTCCAGCTTCGCGGATCCAGCAGATCGCTGTTTTCGTCCGCATGCAGCAGGCCCATGCAATAGTTCTCGTCCGTCGCGCTGGCGGAGTAGCTCAGGAAAACGCGGCCGTGGCGAATCAGCACCGACGGACCTTCGTTCACGTAAAACCCACGAATCTCCCACTCGAACTCGGGGACGGACAGCCGCACCGGGGCCGTGGCAAGCGTTGTGCCTGAAGCCAGCCGCGCGATGTAGAGGTTGGAGTTGCCGGGAATGTTCGGATCCTTCTGCGCCCACACGTAGTAGGTCACTCCCCGGTGCGTGAACGTCGTCGCATCAAGGCAGAAGGTGTCGAGCCCCGTCTCGACGCGCACCGGGCCCGTCCATTCGCCTTCCAGCGGGTTGGCCGCGGAGGTGGCCAGCGCGTACATCCGGTGCTGGAACAGATCGTCCTTGATTGCGCGCGACGGCGCCGCCGCGAAATAGACATGCCACGCACCGAAGACGTGATGAATCTCCGGTGCCCAGATCAGTTCACAGCACGGTCCGGTCCCGGGTTTGCGCCAGATGTCGACGGTCGGCGCGTCAGGAAGCTCAGCGATCGTGCGCGCGCGCCGCAGTTCGATGCGATCATAGGCCGGCACCGAGGCTGTGAAGTAGTAGTAGCCGTCAGTGTGACGGCGGATGCACGGATCAGCCCGTTGCAAGATGAGCGGTTGCAGGACGTCAGGCATGGGCAACTACATGGTCGCAGCGCGCACCGAGGGAGTGGCCGGCGCCGCCATCATGGTGTGATAAAAACGATCGGTGATTCCGTAACGGAACATGAGCAGTCCGACGACGACGTGAAACAGGGCTGGAATGATCGTCAGCATCAGCGCCAGGCCCGTCAGGGTCCCGTCCGCCTGCGTCTCGTTGGCGACGTAGTTGAAATGATCCAACAGCTGGTTCACTCCCGATCCGCCGATGGCCAGGCCGAGGCTCTGGAAAAGCGCGATCACGCCGAACGCCGGGCCCAGCAGGTGAATCCCGGTCTTGCGCGCGCCGTAATCCACCGACTCCGGAATGATCGACCAGAAGATCGGCGCGTGCAGGTCGACCACGAACGACAGCACGAAGAAGAAGCCCAACGCGAGCGTCACGTCCCCGGGCTTCACCAGCACAAACATCGCAACGCTGATCACGCCAACGGCGAGCTGCGTCCACCGGAAGAGCTGGATCTTGCACCAACGCTTCGTGATCCACGTCGACGCCACCATGGCCAGGATCGCGCCGGCCACGCCCACACCCATGAACGGCCCGATCAGGCGCTCGCCACCGCCGAGGTAGTACTTGGCGTAATACGCGGCGGTCTGCCCGCGGATGACATAGCCGATCATTCCCGTGAGGCAGACCGCGCAGAGCACAAGCCACTGGTCGTTGCGCAGGAGGCTGACGAGTTGGTGACGCAGCGGCGTCGTTTCCTTGCAATGCTCCACCCGCTCGGTGGTGGTGAAGAAACAGAAGAAAAACAGCAGCACGCCGACTGCGGCCATGACCGCCATGGCAAACTGATATCCCGCCGCCAGGTTGCCTCCGCCCCAGCGCCGCGCGACCTCCGGCACGATGATGGCGACAAAAAAACCCGCCACCTTCGCGCTGAACAAGCGGTAGCCGTTGGCCGAGAGCCGGTCCGCGGTCGACTCCGTCAATACGCCGATGATCGAGATGTACGGGATCGTCACGAGGCTGAAGAGAATCGTGACGAGCAGGTAGGTCGCGTAGGCCCAGACCAGCTTGCCCTGATAGTCCAAGTCGGGCGTCGTGAACATCAGGACCGTCGCAATGGCCAGCGGGGGCGAGACGAAGAGGAAGTACGGCCGGTACCGCCCCCAACGGGTGGTGAACCGATCATTCATCCAACCGATCAGCGGGTCGATGACGCCATCGACCACCCGGACGACAAAGAACAGCAGCGCCAGGTCCTTCGGCTGCAGGCCGAACACATCGGTATAGAAATAACCGATGATCAGCATCATGGCCGAGATCACCACATTGACCGCGGCATCGCCGGCGCCAAAGCCGACCTTCTCCAGGACCGACAACTTGTGGGGCTTCATCTGTAGTGAACGCACGGTTACGGCCGCGGCGTTGGGGTGGAAACCGGGAATGGCAGCGATCCCAGGCGAGTCAAAGGACCGCACACTGGATCGTAAAGGAAGGGGAACGGAGGGGTGAACGTGTCGTGCGAAACCCGGAACCCATCGTTGCCATTCGTGACGTAACCATTTGATTCCGCGCACCCGGCCCACGCCGGACGCTTAAATACCCATAGAGAACCCTGATGAAAAAACTGATTACGTCCCTGCTGGTCGCGTTGCTGTTGAGCCTTGGCACGAGCGCCGCCCTGGCCCAGTCCGAGACCGCTCCGAAGTCGGTGATCCACGTGGTCACCGTCAGCTTCAAGGAAGGCACCACCCCGGATCAGATCCAAGCGGCGTTGAAAGGCGCACAGGAGCTGCCGAAGAACTTCAAGGGCATCACCCGCGTCTGGACCCGCACGATCAAGGCTCAGGGCGATCGCACCCACGCGATCGTCATGGAGTTTGCGAGCGAGCAGGCGCTGAAGGACTACGCCGGCAGCGACGCGCAAAAGGAGTGGTACAAGGCGTACACGCCCATCCGCGCCCAGAGCACCACGTTCGACATTACGAACTGACGTCGACTGTTTCCCGCTTCTGCACGAGGCCGCCTCCGGGCGGCCTTTTTTTTGGCGCAGTCCGAGGCAACCGTCGCGTCCACTCGCAGGACGGAACCAAACGTCGCGGGCTCGCCTCCGTCTAATAATCATTGCGGGGGTTTAACACGCGTGGTGAGCTGCCGCGGGTCCATGGCTGAACCGGCGAAGATTTCCCAGACGCAGCTCGCGCGTGAGCTCGGCGTTTCCCAAGCGCTCGTCTCGCTGGTGCTGAACGGCCGCAAACAGGGCATCAACGCGGAAACCTACGAGCGGATCTGGGCTCACGCCGTCAAACGGGGCTACCACCCCAAGGGCATGCGGCTGGACTCCTCGCCCGCCGCCCAGCGTCCACGCTCGGTGGGCATCATTCTGCGGGCGCCGATGCGGTTGAGCACCCTCGGCAACTACTTCGGACAGGTGCACCACGGGCTGCACACGGCGCTCGTGGGCCAGGGCCTCACGACCGTGTTCCTCGGCGCCGAAGACGAACTGACCGCTGAGCGGTTGGACCAGCACTTCTCCGGCGCGCAGGCGTTTCAAGGCGTCGTGTTGTTCGGCGAGGTGCAACGGCGTTTCCTGGAACGACTCCGGCAACACGAACGCCGCATCGTCGTCGTCTCCGCGCGCTACCCCGGCTTGTGCCACTCCGTGCTCGGCAACGAACCCCAGGCCCTCGAGCAACTCGTGCAACACCTTGTCGGCCTCGGGCATCAGCGGATCGCGTGGCTCGGTGGCAACCGGCACCTGGCCCGGCACGGCGATCGCCTCGCCGCGTTCCAGCGCGCGCTCGCAGAGGCCGGCCTCAAGCTGAACCCACGCTACGTGCTGCAGTTGCAGCAGGCCGATCGGGCCGAGGGCACCGAGGCGATGCACCAGCTTTTGACCCACACCCGGCGCAGCGACTTCCCCACCGCGGCCGTTTGCTACAACAGCCTGATGGCGCACGGCGCCGCGCGCGCCTGCCTGCGCCACGGCTGGAAGATTCCGGACGATTTCAGCCTCGCCGGCGCCGACACGCCGCGAACCGACCTCGATGAGCCGCCGCAGATCACGGGCGCCGGCACGAACCCCGCCCGCCTCGGTGAAACGGCGGCTCGATTGATCGTCAACAGCACCGGGGCCGACGACGAGCCGTTCACCGACGTCATGCTGCCGTCGCAACTTAGCCTGGGCACCTCCACCGGCCCGGCGCCGGTCCGGGTTTAGGCGCTCTGCCAGGCCGGGCTTTTTCGCTTGGCGTTTTATTTTTATTAGATTCCGATGGGGCGGACCCCATGACTGTCTACGACCACGGCGTCATCGCCTTCTATTTCCTGTTCATGCTCGGCATGGGGTGGCTCCTGTCTATTATACACATCAGA
>JAEWIY010000156.1 GCA_023386835.1 Verrucomicrobiota bacterium | reverse complement strand
CCGCCCAGCCGTGACGGACAGTCGCGACCGCGGTCGCCTTAATCGCGGCGCTGCTCGTCCGCCGCCGCGCGGCGATCCGCCTTGTGCGCGGCTCGCTTGCGACGGCGGTTGCGCGCCCAAGCCGGCTCGTCGGCCTCTCCCGCCATGATGCAGCCCTGCGGCTGGATTTCGCCCACCACGTCGGCCAGACCGTAATGCGTAATCTGCGCCTTCACCTGGGTGGCGTTCTTGTAGCCGAGCGGCGACTCGGAGAGGTCCGGCGCACCGTTGTACCACCGGATATCGAGTCCCGGTGTCGCGGCGCTGAGCACCTGCTGCACGCGCAACGGATCCAGTTCACCATCGGCATCACGGTAAGGCGCGAGCATGGCCTTGCGGGAAAGGTTGCGGCCCGCCCCGTGCGGAGCGAAGGACAGGTAGTCGGCATTGTCGCTGCCCAGCACGAGGAGGATCTCGCGGGCCATGTTGAGCGGGATCAACCCGAGCAGCGGCCGACCTTCGTCGTCACGCCACGCCGGCGTCGCGCCCTTGCCGTGCAGGTAGAGGTCGCCCCGTCGCCAGATGAAGTTGTGCTCGTTGGCGACCTCCGCGAGCGCGCGTTGCCCGAGCCGGCGCAGGAATGCCTCGTGGATCAGCCGGTGGTTCTCCCGCGTCCAACGGGAAACGTATTGCAACGCCTCCCAATACGCCTGGCCCTCGGGCGCGTCCATCGGCAGCCACGCCGCCGAGTCCGGAATGTCACGCGTGTGCTGGTCGCACCACTTGCGCGCCGCCGCCTGGCCACGCTTGTACACATCAGCCCCGAGGCCGCGCGAGCCGTGATGCGTCACCAGCACGGTGAAGACCCCATCCTCGCGGTCGATGGCGCGGGCGAGCTCAAGGTGCCCGGCCGCCTCGATGCGGGAGCGCTGTGGCTCCGAAAACTGGATACGCCCGATGTAGGCAAAGTGGTTGCCGTCACCCTGCGTGCCGAGAAACTCCTGGGCCCGGCTGCGCAGGCCGCTGAGGAACGGATTGTCCCAGACCGGCTCTTCGATCACGGCCGATGTCCACTGCTGCCCGCGCGGTCGGCCGCCTGCGCCGAAATGCGTCGTGCGCTGGAGCTGGTCCATCATCTCGCCGACGGGATGGTTCGCCGGCAGGAACGACGCGAACATCGAGCAGCAGATGTCGGCCGAATGCGCGCCGGGGATCAGCGCCTGCTCAACGGCGATGGCTCCTCCCACCGGAATGGTCGCGCGCCCTCCACCCGCCGGGCAGGCATCGGGCATCAAGGCGCCCCGCTGGATGACGGGCACATGCAACAACTCGAGCATGCGAGCGCGCGCCGCCATGACGGTGTTGGCCTCATCCGGCGTCTCCGGGTTGATTGCCTCGGCCAATGGCGCCGGTTGCGGGCGGGGGGACGCCACCGTCACCTGCTTGGGAAACTGCTTCTCCAGCTCCGCCAACACGTCCTCGTGCGAGACGCCGGGTTGCTGGAGTTCACGAGCCCGACGCAGCAGCGCGCCGAACCGACGGTCTTCCGACCAGCCGGCGGCCAGCAAATCACGCGCCTTGATGTCCATGCCCATGGTGCAGGTAAAACGGATCGTCGGCACCCTGCATCAAGTTCATTCATTCCGCCACTCACTCGGTCGTTCCGGAACGTCCCGTCTATTGTTGTCTCCAAGGGCCCGCTTGCGACTCGAGTCGGGCCGGAGTAAAGTAACCGCGCATGAAACGCTTTCTCCTCCTCGCCGCGGCTCTGGCCGCGTTGGTTGTCCGCTCCTCAGCCGAACCCCTCGGTGTCGGCGCCGCCGCGCCGGTCGTGACGGCCAAGACCGAAGAGGGCCAGGACCTCAACCTTGGCGGTGTGTATCAGCATAATGACTACACGCTGGTGTATTTTTATCCCAAGGCCGACACGGCCGGCTGCACGGCGCAGGGCTGCTCCTTGCGCGACGCCTACACCACCCTGACGCAAAAGGGCGTTGCCGTGGTCGGTGTCAGCACGGACGACGTGGAAACTCAGCGCGCGTTCAAACGGAAGCACAACCTGCCGTTCACGCTCATCGCCGACACCGACAAGGCCGTGATGAAGGCCTTCGGCCAGGATCCGAACCGTCCGTTCGCCAGCCGTCAGGCGTACCTCATCCACGGCGGTCGGATTGTTTACGCCGACCACAAGGGCAGCACGAACCAGCAGGCGCAGGACATCCTCGATTTTCTCGCGAAGCAGGGTGCGCCGGCAGCCAAAGCCAGCCCAGCGGTTCGCGGTTAAAGTTCTTCGTCCGGCACGCTCCGCAGGACCGGAGCATCCGGATCGAGACGCACCCGGCCGAGCCAGTCCGCCAGCAACGGCTCGGCCTGCACCAACTGCGACGGCAACGGCGCCGCCAGCAGATCGATCGCCCGCAGTCGGCCGTCGACGGCGCGGACAAGGTTCTTGGCGTGCAGATCCGCCACCAGCCACGGCTTCTCGTCGACAAAGAGCAGTCGCGGATGATCACGATGCGCGCGCAAGAATCGCGAGGGGATCGGGATCAAGGGTGCGGGTTGCACCTTCGACGTATCCGCTCCTTCCGGCAGCCGCTCGCCCAACGTCTGCTTGGCGATCAGCACCCCCTCGGGTGTGACGCCGACGACTTCGGTTGGCATGCCGTCGAGCCGCACGACCAGGTACAGTTTTTCCAGCATCGCGCGGTAGCTGCCGTCGGACGCCTCCGCGAGCAGCGCGACCTCCTCGCCGCGTTGAAACTCAAAGCTGCCGCCAATCCGTCCGTCCTCACGCGGCGCGTAGAACTTGTAGATGGAATGGTCCGCCGCCTCAAAGGCGGTCGCCTCCACCCCGCTGCTGATCGGGCGCAGGTGCGGCCCGCATTCCGTCAATAAATCCTCCGCTTCCTCCGGAAAACCGAACGCTTCCAAGGGCACGATCGGCAAACACTGCCGAAATGCGCGAGCCGCCTCGGAGAGTTCGTGCCAGAGCGGATCCGCGTCTGCCAGCAGGCTCAGTTCGTCTTCGGCCCAGAGGACGAGATCGTCGTCCGGATCCGTTCCGATGCCGACTTGCGCCGCTGCCGCGCTAAAGCGAGCGAGCGCCGCCAGTCTTCGCTCGTGATCGTTCTGAAGAGCGGCTTGCCAGCCGGCGGGCGGGAGTTCGCCGCCCCGGATGCAGGTCGGCTGGCCGGTGAAGGGGTCGCGCATGCGTCTGGGCTGCTCATGGGATCGACGGGGCGGACGGTCGCCGCCGAACCGTTGGTTGGCAACCGGAAGTTGTCCCAACTTATGCGGGGTTGTTCACAGGTTGTCCGCAAGCCGGTCCCTCACGTGATCTTAAGCCGATCGCGCTCGCGCCGGCGTCGACGCTCTTCCTTTCAGCCGACTTGTCGCTCGGTGGTGGCGGTCGCCGCCGGGACCTTGGCCACCAGCACCTTGTCGATGCGATGTCGGTCCATGTCCAAGACCTCAAATCGCCAGCCGTCCCAATCGAACTTGTCGCCCGCTTGGGGAATCCGGCCGAAGTGCGTCATGACAAAACCGCCGATCGTCTGAAAGTCGGCTTCATCCTCCTGCGGCAGCTCATCGACGCCGATCATCGTCTTCAGCTCGTCGATCCCGAGCGTCGCATCCACCAGCCACGATCCATCTTCCCGCTGGCGGGCCGCCGGCGCGCGCCGCTGGCCCGGCTCGGGCAGGTCACCCACAATCGCTTCCAGCACATCGAAGAGCGACACGATGCCCTGCACCGAGCCGAACTCGTCGCTGACCAACGCGGTGTGTTTGCCGTGCTTCTTGAACTGCTCGAGCAGCTGATGCGCCATCATTGTCTCAGGCACCACGAGCGGCGGCGTCAGCAGGTGACGCAGCTGCGTGGGCACGCCGAACGCGTGATTGGCCCAGATCGATTTGACGGAAACCATGCCGACCACCTGGTCGCGACTTCCTTGATACACCGGGAAGTGCGAGTGACCGCTGGCCACGACCTTGCGCCAGTTCACCTCGTCACTCTCGTCGAGGTTAAGGAAGATCATCTTCGGACGCGGCGTCATCAGCGCCGTCACCGGCAGCTGGTCCAGTTCAAGCACACCAGCGACCATGTCGCGCTCCGACTTGTTGAACACGCCCGCGGTGAAGCCTTCTTCGATCAGGATATTCACTTCCTCTTCGGTGACCGCCGCCTCCTTGGGCGGGCGGTGCAGCCCGAACGGCCGCAGCACCAGGTCCGTCAGCGCGGACAACAGCTTGAGCACCGGCCCAAGCACCCACGCGAGGCGACGCAGCGGACGTACCAGCAGGATCGCCAGGCGCTCCGGCGCGTGCGGGGTCAACCGACGCGGCAGCACATCGCCCAAGATGACAAACGCCGCAAACAGCCCCGTCACCACCAGGCCAACGGAGAGCTCCCTCGCCACCGGCGCGACTGCCGGGAAATCGATCAACGTTTCGGTGAGGCGTGCGGCCAGACCACCGGTCGCCCAGATTCCCGCGATGACAGCCAGCAAGGTTGCGGCCACACGGGCGACGGACAGCACCAGCGACGGGTCCTGCATCACCTGCAACACCCTTTCGGCACCGCGACTACCCTCGTCCGACAAATCTTTGAGTCGCGACTTCCGGGCCTCTCCCAAGGCGGCTTCGGCTGTCGCCAGGGCGCCGTGGCCGAGCAGCAAAAGCAGCACGACCAACAGCTCGTTGGAGATCGAATTCATCTGAGGACTGTGACCAATACAGGCAACCTTCCTGCATCAGCAACCCATTTCCCTCCTCCATGATGCTTCAGGCTCATCTAAGTTGCTCATGCTAAACGGACAGGCGGGCTGGGAGTCTGTTTGCTTGGATCGGCATCGGCCCGCTTCCCACGTGAAACCGGCCGAAATCGCGCTTCGTAAGACAAAGCGTGCTGCAAACTTCAATCCCCCGTCGACAAGCCCCCGGTCCGGCTTTCATCTCGCGCGCGTATGGCTGACGTATCCCATCGGCTGGCCAACCGAATCCTGCTCGGTCTGGTCATCGGAATTGTCCTCGGCGTAATCACGTTGGCCCTTGGCCAGGTCTACCCAGCCCTGCTGGACGGCGCCCGGCGCTTCTCGACCGCCGTGCTGGATCCCTTTGGCCAGATCTTCCTGCGGCTGCTGTTCTTCGTGGTGATCCCGCTCGTGCTGGCGTCGCTGGCCGCCGGGGTCGCCCAACTGGGCAACCTGTCCAAGCTCGGCCCGCTTGCCGGCCGCACATTCGGTTTGTTCGTGCTCAACATGGCCATCGGCGTGGCCTTGGGGTTGTTCATGATGGACGTGCTCGAGCCGGGCGCACGCCTGGCACCGGAGGCCCGCGAGTCTCTTCTCGCCGAGTACGGCGGCGACGCCCAACGCCATGTCGCGACCTCCGCCTCCCAGCCCAAGCTCAGCTTTGCGGTGCTCGTGGACATGTTTATGCCGCGAAACCTGCTGGGGGCGGTGACCGGCGGCAGCCGCAACGCGCTCGGTGAGGTCCTTCCGCTGATCGTCTTCGCCATCCTGATCGGGGCCGTGGCGACCCAGATGAGCGATGCGCGCAAACAGAAGGTGCAGGATGCCTTGGAGCTATTGACCGAGCTCATGACGGGCATCGTTCACTTCGCGCTCCGTTTGGCGCCCTATGCCGTGCCAGCGATGATCTACAGCGTCGTGGTCAAGATCGGCCTGGGCATCGTCATCGCGTTGGGCGTGTTCGTGGCCGGCTGCCTCGGCGTCATGGCATTGCACCTCTTCGGCTCCATGTCGGTCTTGCTGCGGCTGCTGTCCCGTCACCGACCGCTCGAGTTCTTCCGGGCGATTCGGCCGGTCCTGGTGACGGCGTTTTCCACGAGCTCGAGCGCCGCCACGATGCCGACCGCCATCGCGGTCGCGCGCGACTCCTTGCGTGTCTCGCCAAGCACGTCAGGCTTCGTCATTCCGCTGGGCGCGACCATGAACATGAGCGGCACGGCGCTCTACGAAGGCTGCGTTGTGCTGTTCGTCGCGCAGGTGTTCGGCGTCGACCTCTCTATTGCGCAACAACTGACCCTCCTCGTGCTCTCAGTCATCAGCGCTGTCGCCGTCGCGGGCATTCCCGGCGGCTCGCTGCCCTTGATCGCTGGGTTGCTCGCCACCTTCGGCATTCCCCCGGAAGGTATCGGCATCATCCTCGGGGTGGACCGGCTGCTCGACATGGCGCGCACGGCGGTGAACGTCGGCGCGGACGTTGTCACCGCGGTGATTGTCGACGATCGCTCATCGGCCCCAACGGAGCACCCTTGACGGACGTCGTTGCAGACACAGGAAACAAGCGCCCGCCGGCCAAGTCGTATTCGTATCCTGCATGCGCCTAACTCGTTTGCGTGAACTTTTGCTGTACGGGATGACGCTCCTCCTGGCCTTCGCGGCCGCGGGTTGCGCTTCCAATGATCGGACTCGCGGCCAGCGGCTGCCACCGCAACCGCTGCTGTTCGGGCGCGGGACGTATTTTGATGATAGCGTGCTCGTCGAAGCGACGCTCGGACCCTTCCGATTGCATCCCACTGGCGGCACGCTCGACCGGCGTCCACCCGCGCCGGGCGAAGGCGAGCCCATCCCGGTGCGCGGCGGCGGCTTTGGCCAACGCGGTGAAGCGGAGGCGAGCGGCGGTTTCCCTCGTGGGATGAACGATGACCGCGCCTTTGGCGGCCCGTCCGGTGGTCCGGGCGGCGGCCGTGCGGGCCCGGGCGGTGGCGGCGGTCTAGCCGGAATGCCACGGCAGAATCTGGTGGTGACATTCCGCTCCCAGGCGGCGGATCCGCTCATGCTCCGCGTCGTCGAAGTGAAATCCGCTTTGGGCAACTTCGTGCCGGTGCCGGAGACCTTCACGCTCGCCGCGGGCGCCTCGCAGGATCTCGAGCCGATGCGCGCGTCCTATCCGGCCGCCATCGACGAACTCGAGCTGCTCGTTGCCTTGCGCATCGGGGCGCGGGAGGAGACGAAGGTCCTCCATCTGAAGTTGGCCGAGCCGAACCCGCCGCGGTAACTCGCGATCGAGCACCACGGGGACCAGCGCCCGCGCTGCGCGTGGGTGGCTAGAACAACCGCGCAGGATATTCGTCCTGGGCCACCAGCCCGGTCAGCAGCGCTTGCACGCGGGGCTTGTCCTCGCGGTAAGTGACACCGAACCACGACGCCGCCGTTCGACGAACGCGCACCACCATGCGACCCAACGCGAGTTCTGCCGACACGGCGGCGGGCAGGTAGAACTCCGCCTTCGGCTCCTGGCCTCGCTGCGCCAAAAACGTGTGCAACTGGCGATCCAGGCCTTCGAGAAAGGACGGGCGAAACGCCCAGCAGTTCATTGAGACCGTTTCGTCTCCACGGTACTTCCGCCCGGGTCCGACCTCCTCGGCGAGGATCCCGGTGTGCTCAACCACCGCTCGCAGCTGGCCGTCAGGGGCGACATCACAGACCCCCCGAGAAACCGCGCCGTGTTCGGACAACGTGTTGCCCAGACGGTAGCCAACCATCGCGTGCTCCGCGCCGCCCTCCTGCAACGCCGCGGCCAGTTGCACGTAGGGGTCCCGGCCCAGGAAGTCGTCCGCGTTGATGACGGCAAAGGGTCCGGACAAGGCCTCGCGCGCGCACCAGACGGCGTGACCCGTGCCCCACGGCTTTTCACGTCCGGCCGGCACCGAAAAACCCGCCGGCAGCCGGTCGAGGCTCTGAAACACGTAGTCGACCGGCACGCGCCCCGCGTAACGCGCCCCAATCTGCGTTTCAAAAGCCTCCGCAAAATCGCGCCGGATGATGAACACCACCCGGCGGAAACCCGCCCGCAGCGCGTCGAAGACCGCGTAGTCGAGGATTGTCTCCCCGGCCGGGCCGACCGGGTCGAGTTGCTTGAGTCCGCCGTACCGCGAGCCCATGCCCGCAGCGAGAACAACGAGAGTGGGTGACATCAGAACCGCCGAAGAAGGCGAAGGACCCGCTCCACTTCAATGCCGCGGATGCCTTCGGCGTTTCGGCGCCCGGGTGCTCACCCGACAGGCTCACGCGCGATGGCTTCGGTTCGCCTTCCGTCGCCATTCGAGTGAACATTCAGCAGCGATTCTGACGTGCGGGTGGCAGTTCGTTTGGACAGGCCCCTTTGCACGCTCATGGTTCGGCTTCTAAACCGTTCCCCCATCCCCTGCCTATGAACAACCCCTCTGGATCGGCGATGGATCGCCGCGCTTTCGTCAAAACCGTCTCGGCCGCTGGTCTCGGACTGGCCGTGGCCGGACGCCCCTTGTTTGCACAAACGTCCGCGTCGCGCCGGCGCTTTGCCATCGTTGGCACCGGATCGCGGTCGCGCATGTACCAGGACGCGATTCAAAAATCGTACCGGGAGCACTGCGAGTTGGTTGGCATCTGTGACGTGAACCCGGGCCGCATGGAACTGGCCCGGCAGCGTTCCACCGCCGCCAACGCCACCCCGCCGCCCGCGTTCGCGCCGGCCGATTTTGAGCGGATGATCCGCGAGACGAAGCCGTCGGTCATCATCGTGACCACGGTCGATGCGACACACGCCGAGTACATCGTGCGCGCGCTGGAAGCGGGCTGCGACGTCATCACGGAGAAGCCGATGACGACGACGGCGGAGATGTGCCAGAAGATCCTCGACGCCCGGAAGCGCACCGGCCGCAAGGTGACGGTTGCCTTCAACTACCGTTACACGCCGCCGCGCACTCAGGTGAAGGAGTTGCTGATGAATGGCGCGATCGGCGACGTGCTTTCGGTCGACTTCCACTGGATGCTGAACACGCACCATGGCGCCGACTACTTCCGCCGCTGGCACGCCCACAAGAAGAACTCGGGCGGTTTGATGGTGCACAAGGCGACTCACCATTTCGATTTGGTGAACTGGTGGCTCAGCGCGAATCCGGTCTCAGTCCTGGCCTCGGGCAAAAAGGAGTTCTACACGCCCAAGATGGCGAAGCGGTTTGGCCTGAAGAGCCACCACGAGCGCTGTCTCACCTGCCCGGAGAAGGACAAGTGCAGCTTCTACATGGATCTCGCCGCGGACCGTTCGCTCAAGGCGCTCTATCTGGACCAGGAGAAACACGACGGCTACTTCCGCGACCGCTGCGTCTGGCGCCCCGAGATCGACATTGAGGACACGATGAACGTCATCGTGAACTACGACTCCGGCGCGACCCTCAGCTACTCGCTCAACGCGTTCAACTCGTGGGAAGGTTATCACATCGTGTTCAACGGTTCGCTGGGTCGTATCGAACACTCGATTGTCGAGCAGGTGTACGTCAGCGGCGCCGACATGGTGCAGGGCGGCACGGCCAAGAACGGCGTGACCACGCGCGTGATTCCGCTCCGCGGCGAGGCGCAGGACATCGAGCCTTGGCGCGGTGAAGGCGGGCACGGCGGCGGTGACTCCGTCATGCTGGACGCGCTCTTCCTGCCGCAAGCGCCGGAGGACAAGTACATCCGCGTGTCCGACGAGCGTGGCGGTGCCTACTCGATCTTGGTTGGCGTAGCGGCCAACCAGTGTTTTGCCACCGGCCAGCCCGTGAAGATCGCTGATCTCGTCAGCGGCCTGACGCCGCCTTCGCTGCCGCCGATGCCGAACCGTGACGATCCGCTGCCGATGCCGCCCCGGGGTCGCCTCCGGCACGGCTAACGTCGCACCAACCAATAACTGGATGCAGCCGCCCGATCCGCCCGGATCGGGCTTTTTTCGTTCATCTGGAGGGTAAGGGTTGGGCGTTGCACGCCGCCACGAGGGCCGCCAAAACCGGCGCGCCCCTGCTTTCCCGCTCCATGTCCACTTCACCTGCCCCCGTCCGTCACCCGCTCTGGTGGGTGCCGTCCTCCTATTTTGCTGAAGGCATTCCGTTCGCGATGGTCATCTGGGTCGCGGGCACGATGTTCAAGGACCTCGGCCATTCTGACGGCGAGATCACGCTCGCGACCGCCAGCATTGGGTTGGCCTGGTCCTTGAAACCGTTCTGGGCTGCGTTCCTCGATATGTACCGGACGAAGAAGTTCTTCGTCCTCGCGATGGAGTTCCTCATGGCGGCGCTGCTGATCGGCGTGGCGCTGGCGCTGCCGCTGCCCAACTACTTCCAGGTCGTGATCGCGGTGCTGTGGGTGCTCGCCTTCGCGTCCGCCACGCAGGACATCTGCGTCGATGGCGTCTACATCACGTCACTCGATCAGAAACAACAGGCGGCGTACATCGGCGTGCAAGGGGTGTTCTGGAATGTCGGCCGCATCTTCGCGACCGCCATCATCGTTTGGCTGGCGGGCACCTTGAAGGAAGACTACGGGCTGGCGACCACCGCGGCGTGGGGTTGGGCGCTGGCCTTGAGCGCGGCGACTCTGGTGGCGCTCGCCATCTATCACATCTTCATGCTGCCGACGGGTTCGATCGCCGAACGACCGCATGGGCTGGCCTCGGTGGGACGCACGTTCGTGGACACCTGGATCGACTTCTTCCGCAAGGAGAAGATCTGGGGCATGCTGCTGTTCGTTTTCCTCTACCGCAGCTCGGAAGGCCTGCTGCTGGTTGAGGGACCGCTCTTTCTGCAGGCGTCGCTGGAGGACGGTGGCGTCGGACTGACATTGAAGCAGAAAGGGTTGATCGACGGCACGATCAGCACCGGCGTGAGCCTCGCGGGTGGGCTGGCCGGAGGTGCGTTTCTCGCGAAGTACGGGCTACGCCGGCGAACGCTCGTCTTTATGGCGCTGTGCCTCAACGTGCCACACCTCACCTACGTGTACCTGAGCCACGCGGTCTCGCCGGAGACCCCGCTCACGCTTTGGACCGTCGGCGCAATGGTGACGATCGAGAAGTTCGGCTACAGCTTCGGCTTCGTGGCCAACATGCTGTACATGATGCAGCAGATCTCGCCCGGGCGGTATCACATGACGCACTACGCGTACTGCACGGCGCTGATGAACCTGATGCTCGTGCCGACCCAGATGGCCAGCGGCCCGCTCGCCGACACCCTCGGTTATCGCGGGTTCTTCATCGTGGTGATGTTCGCCGCCATCCCGTCCGTGCTGGCGGCATGTATCGCGCCGCTCCGTCGCGAACCCGCCCCCACCCCTGCGACAGCGGCGTAGGGCGCCGGTGTGACTCCAAAGCCGGCCGGGCTACACTGCGGTCGGCATCAAGGCGAATGGCGTGACGCCGCCGCAGCATGGCGGGCCGTCGCGCTCGCCATTTGCCGGGATCGTCGCGACAATGCTCCCGGACGCCCCGCCATTCTATTGAATGAACCGCCTGCCTCTCGCCTCCCATGTTGATTGACGTTCGTTGTCTTGCACCCATGCGACGCCTCCTTCCCTCCGCCGCATTGCTCTTGGTTTGGCTCAGCTCCAGCACTTCGCTGACCGCAGCCAACGAGCGCTTGCAAAAGTCTGCTTCGGCCTTTCTCCGCCAGCAGGCCAACAGCCCGGTCGATTGGATGCCATGGGGCGAAGAAGCCTTTGCCCGCGCCGCCAAGGAGGGCCGGCCCTTGTACGTCGCAGTCGGCGGCACCAGCAGCGAACTGAGTGCCGCGATGAACCGGCAGACGTTCTCCAATCGGGAGATTGCCGCTTTCCTCAACGAGACCTTCGTCTGCGTGCTCGTGGATCGCGACGAGTATCCCGCGCTCGCTGCGCAGGGTCAGGCGTACGTTCGCGCGGTCAAACAACTCAGCGGCTGGCCGCTCAATCTCTGGCTCACGCCGGAGTTGTTGCCCTTCGACGGCGCGACCTACCTGCCGCCGTCCGAAGAGTGGGGCAAGGAAGGCTTCCTCAACGCGGCCCAGCGCGTCGCCGCGGCGTGGAAGCAGGACCCCGCCCGCGCGCGCGAGGCCGCACGGGACGCCATCGCGCTGATCCGCGAATTCGAAATGCCGGCCCGGACGGAGCGGTTCCGCGGTGGCGGGGGGCGGCCCG
>JAEWIY010000076.1 GCA_023386835.1 Verrucomicrobiota bacterium | reverse complement strand
ACCCTGCAGTTGGAACGGCCCCGGGCGAAAGTCGTGCGCTTTCCCTATTTGACCATCGGCGGGTTGGCGGCAGCGGGGTTTGCGGTGTTGGTGGCGCTTTCGCCGGATCCGCCATCTCCGGAGCCGGCGTATGAAGTCCGTCGCTACGAGATCCACTTCGGCGAGGACGCCGCGCATGACGCGGATGCTGCGCTCGCAGCGGTGCCGTCGCGGGAGCAGCCTTTTGTGGTCGCGGCGCGGCAACCCATCTCGCGCGTTCCGCTCGCGGTGGACGATCAGGGGTACAAATCGTTGCGAGAAACGCTGCGGCAGGGGCGGCGGCCCGAGGCGCCCAAGGTGCGAATCGAGGATTTGGTGAATGCGTTTCCGTACGACTACACGAGCGTGGCTAAAAACCGGACGGCCCCGGTCGCGGTGGCCGTGGAGATCGCCGGGGCACCCTGGGCGCCACAACATCGGCTCGTGCGGATTGGCCTCGAGGGGCGGCCGGCCGCGGATCCGGCGGCGTCCGTGGCCGCGGACGACGTGCGCGTCCGCGTGCGGTTCAACCCGGAGCAGGTTTTATCGTACCGGCTGATCGGATACAACGAACGTGGTGCCGCCGCGCAGGCGGGCGACGGGCCAGCGGGAGAGCCGCTGCCGGTCGGCGCCACCGTGACGGCCTTCTTCGAGATCGTGCCCGTGTCGGCCCCGGCCGAAGCCCAACCAGGCTCCGGTACGACGTCCTCGCCGACCGAAGTCGGGAGTTTGCCCGAGCTCCTGACGGTGCGGCTCGATTATCGGCGACCGGAGGAGGGTGGCCGCGGACGAGACGAGTATACGTTGTCCGATGACGGGCATCCGTTTGCCGACGCGTCGCCGGACTTCCGTTTTGCCGCGGCGGTGGCCGGGTTCGGCTTGGTCTTGGGCGAGGCGCCGGAACGTGGCGAGGCGACGTTGCGCAACGTGCTGGAGTGGGCGGACGGCGCGCGCGGGCCGGATGTGGGAGGACGTCGCGCGGAGTTTGTCGAAATGGTGCGCCAGGCGATCGCCGTCACCGGCTCGTGAGCCCGGCGGCGCCCGCGGCGGTTAGAGCAGCGGCTGCAGGTATTTCCAGACCGTCTCCGCGACGATGGCGTGGCCCTCGGTCGTTGGGTGAACGCCATCGGGCAAATTCAAACGAGCGATGCCGCCAACGCCCTCGAGCAATGACGGGATCAGCGTGGCGTTGTATTCACGCGCCAATTCCGGAAAGACCTTGGCGTAGTCGTCCGCGTAAGCGCCCATGTTTTGCGGCATCTGCATGCCGGCGATCACCAGCTTCACCTCGGGATTCTTGGCGCGGACCTTGTCGAGGATCTTGCGCAGGTTGTCGCGCAGCGTTGCGACGGGCAACCCGCGCAGGCCGTCGTTCCCGCCGAGTTCGAGGACAAACACGTTGACCGGCTGACGCAGGATCCAGTCGATCCGTCGCAGGCCACCAGCCGAGGTTTCGCCGCTCAGCCCAGCGTTGATCACGCGGTAGTTCAGGCCGGCGGCATCGATCTTTTCCTGGATCAATCCGGGGAAGGAAGAGCCGATCGGATCATCCAAGCCATAACCGGCCGTCAGGCTGTCGCCAAAAAACAGGAGAGTGCCGCGGTCGGGCGCCGCGTGGGCGACCGATGCGCAGGCCAGCAAGGTGGCGAAAGCGAGACAGAGGAGATTCGTCATTTGCGCAAATGGGAGCGAGCCGTTTGCTTCGCGGTTCCGTCCCATGAGTGACCACGCCATGTTGAAAGTCGAGCGACTGACCAAATCCTACTCCACCCACGCCGGGTCGTTGACGGTCCTGCGCGAGGTCAGCTTCGAACTCGGCGCGGGCGCGACGCTCGCGATCGTGGGGCCATCCGGCAGTGGCAAAACAACGCTGCTTGGTTTGTGTGCGGGGCTCGATCGGCCGACGAGCGGGGAGGTGGTGGTGGCTGGCGAATCGATTGGCCGCATGACCGAGGATCAACGAGCGCGGGTCCGCAACGATCACGTCGGTTTCGTTTTCCAGAACTTCCAGCTGATCCCGACGTTGACCGCGTTGGAGAACGTTTTGGTGCCGCTGGAACTGCGGGGGGCCGGCGGTCCGGCGGCCGAGCGCGAAGCGCAGGCGTTGCTCGCGCGCGTCGGGCTCGGGGAGCGCACGGATCACTACCCGGTGCAGCTTTCGGGCGGGGAACAGCAGCGCGTGGCGCTGGCGCGGGCGTTCATCAATGCGCCAAAGATCCTGTTCTGTGACGAGCCGACGGGTAATCTCGACGGGGATACAGCGCATACGGTCGTCGATTTGATCTTCGGGCTCAATCGCGAGCGTGGCACGACCCTCGTGCTGGTGACGCACGACCTCGAGCTCGCGCAACGCTGCCACCGCATCCTCCGCCTCCGCAGCGGCAGCGTCATCACCGACAGCGCCGTCCCCGCGGCTTAAATTCAGAGACTCGCCCGCGAATCACGCGAATGCCCGCGAATCGCGAAGTGCCCACGGAATACACGGAGGACACGGAATCCTCACGATGACAACGAAGCTGGTCCACGAAGAGGAGACGTACGCCATCTTGGGTGCGTGCTTTGAAGTGTATCGCGAGAAGGGCTGTGGATTTCTTGAGGCCGTTTATCAAGAGTGCCTGGAGTTGGAGTTGCTGGAGCGGAAGATACCGTTCCGCGCCCAGTTCCCCCTCGTGCTTCATTACAAGGGGCAGCCCTTGCGGAAGTCCTACGTGGCTGACTTCATCTGCCATAAACGTATCTTGCTCGAGCTGAAGGCGGTCTCAGGGCTGGTGGATGAGCACCGTGCACAGGTTCAGAATTATCTTCGCGCCACCGGTCTTCGAGTGGGGCTTCTCCTCAACTTTGGTCATTATCCCAAACTTCAACATGAGCGTTTTGTGCTCTGAGCCTTCTGTGTCTTCCGTGTTTTCCGTGGGCGCACCATGAAGTTCGTTTTATTGATGGCTTGGCGGGATTCGCGGGCGTCGCGGCGGCGGTTGTTGCTGGCGTCGCTCTCGATTGTGCTCGGGATCGCCGCGCTGGTGGCGATCGGGTCGTTCAACGCGAACCTGCGGCGCGCGATCGATGAACAGGCGAAGACGCTGCTGGGCGCCGACTTGGAGGTCGAGTCGCGGTCAGAGCTGACGGACGAGGCGCGGGCGTTCCTGCACGAGCTGGGTGACGAGCGCGCGGAGGAAATCGCCTTCGCGACGATGATCGTGTTTCCGACAGCGGACAACCAGACGCGACTCGTTTCGCTCCGCGCGATGGATGGCGCGTTTCCGTTCTACGGCACGTTCAAGACGGCGCCGGCCGATGCGCCGGCGCAGCTGCGGGCGGGTGGGCCGGTCGCGATTCTCGAGCGCACGCTGCTCGAGCAGTTCGGGCTGAAGGTGGGCGACCCGATCCGGCTCGGCACCGAGACGTTCACCATCGCAGGTGGACTCGAGCAGATTCCCGGGGAATCGGCCGCCGTCGCGACGTTGTCGCCGCGCGTGTACATCCCGCTCGCACGCCTGGAGGCAACCGGGCTGCTCGGTTCAAGCAGCCTCGTGCGCTACAAGACGTATTATAAATTTGGTGACAACGAGGACGTGGAAGCCCTCGTCCGCGATCTGCGCGAACGCTTTCGCTCGCTGCGGCTGGGTTTCGACACGGTGGAGGAGCGCAAACGTGAACTCGGTCGCAGCCTGCAAAACGTGTATTCGTTCCTCAGCCTCGTGGGGTTTGTCGCGCTGTTCCTCGGAGCCATTGGCGTCGCGAGCGCGATTCATGTGCATGTTCGGCAGAAGATCCCGACGGTGGCGGTGCTGCGCTGTCTCGGAGCCAGCGCGCGACGTGCGTTCGGAGTGTACCTCGTGCAGGGGCTTGGGCTCGGTTTGATCGGGGCGGTGGCGGGTGCGCTGCTCGGAATCGCGGTGCAACTGTTCCTGCCCAGCGTGGTGGGCCGTGTTTTTCCGTTCGAGGTGGAGTTCTTTATCTCGAAAGCCGCAGTGCTGCGCGGCGCGGGCGCGGGGCTGTTGATCTCCGGCCTGTTCACGCTCCTGCCGCTGCTCGCGATTCGGCGCGTCTCGCCCTTGATGGCGATTCGCGCGCAGGTGTCGGAGCCGGTGCGGCACGATCCGCTGCGCTGGTTTGTTTACGGCGCGATTGTCGCGGCGGTGGCGGCTTTTTCATGGTGGCAGGCGCCGCGCTGGGAAGTGGGTTTGGGTTTTGTCGGCATGCTGGCGCTGAGTTTTGGCGTGCTGGCCGGGCTGGCGCGGGTGGTGGCGTGGGCGGCGCGGCGTTTTACTCCCCGTTCGGCGCCATATGTGTGGCGGCAAGGGATCGCCAACCTGCACCGGCCAAACAATCGCACGGTGCTCCTGCTGCTGGCGCTGGGCCTGGGCACGTTCATGGTGGTGATGCTGATGCTCGCCCGGGCCACGTTGGTCGCGCAAATCGAGGGCAGCGGTGGAGCCGATCGGCCCAACCTGCTGTTCTTCGATGTGCAGGACGACCAAGTCGAACCGTTGCAGCGGATCCTGGCTCGCGAAGAGGCGCCGGTGCGCGCCCAGGCGGCGATCGTCACGATGCGACTGGCCTCACTCAAGGGCCGGCCGGTGACGGAGCTGTTGCGCGACGAGGAATCCACCATCCCGGGTTGGACGTTGCGACGGGAATACCGCTCCACGTTCCGCGACCATCTCAGCGGCACGGAGAAGGTCATCGCGGGCGAATTCGTCGGTCGGGTTGAACCGGATACAGAGATCGTTCCGATTTCGCTCGAGTCGGGAATCGCGCGCGACCTGCGCCTTGAACTCGGCGACGAACTCGAGTTCGACGTGCAAGGGCTGCCGGTGAAGGCGCGGGTGGCGAGCCTGCGGGAGGTCGAATGGCGGCGGCTCGAGCCCAACTTCTTCGTCGTCTTCCCGGCTGGGGTGCTGGAGCCGGCGCCCAAGTTCTTCGTCTTGGCCACGCGCGCCGAGACGCCGGCGGATTCGGCGCGAATCCAGCGCGCAGTGGTCAGCGAACTGCCCAATGTATCGGCGATCGACCTCGCGCTGGTGCTCGAGACGCTCGACCGGATCTTCTCCCGGGTGCAGGCGGTGGTGCAGTTCATCGCGTTGTTTACGGTGGTGACAGGCGTCATCGTGCTCGCGGGGGCGGTCCTGAGCGGGCGGTTCCAGCGACTGCGTGAAGTCGTGCTGCTGCGCACGCTGGGAGCCACGCAGCGCCAGCTCGTGCGTATTCAGCTCGTGGAGTATGCCGTCCTCGGTGTCCTGGCGGCGCTGGTGGGATGCGGGCTCGCGGCCGCGGCCAACGCGTTGCTGGCCCGATTTGTCTTCGAGACTTCTGGCGTTTTTCCCATCGGCACGCTGGTCTCGGCGGTCCTGGCGGTGACGGCGGTGACGCTACTCACCGGCCTGGCGGCCAATCGCGGTATCACCAACCACCCGCCGCTCGAGATCCTGCGGCAGGAAACCTGAATTTATGAGCACACGATCTGTTGTTACGTTTCACTACACGCTGCGCGATCCGTCGGGCCGCGTGCTCGACAGTTCCGCCGGTGGGCAGCCGCTGAGCTTTCTGGAAGGGGGCGGCCAGATCATCGAAGGCCTGGAGCAGGCGCTGCACGGACTCACGCCGGGAACGCGGCAGACCATCGACGTGCCGGCAGCGCGTGCGTACGGCGAGCGGGACATGTCGCAGGTCCAGCGGGTGCCGCGCTCGGCCCTGCCCGTGGAGGGCGAGTTGCGCATCGGCGATCAGTTTCAGACCGCGGAGGACCGTCACGCGCCGATCGTCACTGTCGTGGAGATTCAGGGGGACGAGGTGCTGCTGGATGCCAATCACCCGTTGGCCGGCGTTGACCTGCGGTTCGACGTCGAAGTCGTGGCGGTGCGCCCGGCGACGGCCGAAGAGCTGGAGCACGGTCACGCGCACGGGCCGGGCGGGGTGCAGCATTAAGCGCAGTGGAGGGGCCGTTTTGCATTTGCGCCTGACGCCCGCGATCCGTTCGTTGCGCGACCCCGCATGCACGTTCTTGGCATTGATATCGGCGGCTCCTCCCTGAAAGGGGCCCCGGTCGACCTCACTACCGGCGAGCTCCTCGCGCCCCGCCATCGGATCGCGACGCCGCACCTGCTTTCCCCGCCGGAGATGGCTGAGGTGGTCGCGGAGATGACGCGGCATTTCAGCTGGAAAGGCCCGATCGGTTGCGGTTTCCCCGGCGTGGTCCGGGCCGGTGTGGTGAGCTTCCTCGGCAACCTGTCGCAGGAGTTCATCGGCGTCGACATCGACCAGCTGTTCACGGAGGCGACGTGCTGTCCGGTGGAGGTGATCAACGACGCCGACGCGGCCGGGCTGGCGGAAGTGCGTTTTGGCGCCGGGCGGGCGCGCCATGGCTCCGTTTTGATGCTGACGTTCGGAACCGGCGTCGGCAGCGGGTTGTTCCTGGACGGGCACCTCGTGCCGAACACCGAGTTCGGCCACATCCCGCTGCACGGCCAGGCTGCGGAGAAATCGGTTTCAGCTGCCGCGAAGGAGCGGGAGAAGCTCGGATACCGTGAATGGGCGTCGCGAGTGAATGAATACCTCGGGATCGTTGAACTCCTGCTGAACCCCTCCCTGATCATCGTGGGCGGAGGCATCAGTGCCGATCATGCGGAATGGCTGCCGTACCTGACCGTGCGGTCGGAGATCGTGGCGGCGCAGTTTTTCAACGAGGCGGGCATCGTGGGCGCGGCCCTGGCGGCCGAACGTTAGTGGCCGGTCCGTGAACGCATGGCGTCTGAGGCTCCGCTGCTGATCATCGGGCAGGGGTTGGCCGGTTCGCTGCTCGGGTGGGCGTGTGAACGCTCCGGACGACCGTTTCGCGTCGTCGATGCGGGTCATGACGCGGCGGCTTCGCGCGTCGGCGCCGGGCTGATCAATCCCCTGTCGGGACCGCGTCTCGCGCCCGTCTGGCGCGTGGCGGATTGGCGTGAGCCGGCGGTGGCGGTTTATCGTGAATTGGAGCACGGCCTCGGGGTTTCGCTCGTCACCGAAATCCGAATACGGCGCCGCTACCGTGCTGAAGCGGAACGGGCGCGGCTGCAGCCGCGGCTCGCGCTGGCCGAGGTGGCGCGCTGGGTGGAGGCGCACGATGAGGACGGGCTGTGGGTCCGGGGCGGCGTGCAGGTGGAGACGGCCCGATTGATCGCCGCGTTGCGCGAGCGCTGGCAGGCGCGGGGATGGCTGGTTGAACAACGGATCGCGCCCGGCCGACCGGCTGCGTCCGTGCTCGCGGAGCATGGAGCCGGCGCAATGGTCTGGTGCACCGGTGCGGCGGAGAGCCCGTTGGAGTTTGCGGAGGTGCCCTGGCAGCGCGCCAAAGGTGAGCTCCTGGTCGGCCGTCTGGCGGGTCTGGAGCCCGGCGTGTTGCTGAATGATGGCCATTGGGTGCTGCCGGGCTCGCGCGAAACGGCGCGGGTTGGCGCCACGTTTAATCGGGATGACCTTGGCCTGCAGCCGACGGAGGAGGCGCGGACGCAACTCATCGCGGCGGCGCAGCGGCTGAGCGGAAACGCGCTGGAACTCCTCGGGCACGAAGTGGGTTGCCGCGTCACAGCTCCGGATCGGCGGCCAGTCGTGGGCTGGGCGACGCACGACTCCCGTGTCGGTCTCTTCAGCGGACTCGGTTCGAAGGGGACGCTGTGGGCTCCGGTTTTGGCCCGCCAATGGGTTGCCGCCGCGGCCGGGAGCGGTTCGATCGATCCGGAGGCGGATATCCGTCGATTTGATCAGGGTTGACCGAAAACGGCCGCTGACCACGCAACCCACGCCACGGACATCATTAACCGGTTGCACCACGCTTGCCACGATCCGCCTGTTGCACGCAGGATCCGCCCTTTCCTCAAAAAACATGGCATCCCCCGCTCCCGTCCCAACTGGTGCCTCTCCCAATTCCCGTAAACGCGGCAAAGGCAAATGGCTGCTGCTTGGCGGCCTCTTGCTCATTGTGGTCCTCGGCGTCGCGGCGTACCTGAAGAACCGGGGGCGCGACCTGGGCCCTATGGTCACCATCGAGACGGCGTCCGTCCGCACGCTGACCCAGTTCGTCTCGGCGACCGGCAAGATCCAGCCGGAGACGGAGGTCAAAATCTCGCCGGAAGTGTCCGGTGAAATCATCGAGCTGCCGTTCCGTGAAGGCGCGACGGTGAAGAAGGGAGACCTGCTGGTCCGGATCAAATCGGACAATTACAAGTACCAGGTCGATCAACGGGAGGCGGATCTCGCCGCGTCCCGCGCCGGCGCCGTGCAGAGTCTGGCGCAGTTGCAGCAGGCCAAGACGGATTTCCAGCGCTCGGACGACCTCTTTCAGCGGAAGCTGCTCTCGGATTCCGACTACCTTGCCGCCCGCACCGCGGTCGATGTTGCCCAGGCCAATTATGACAACGCCCTGGCACAGATCCGGCGCGCCGAAGGCCTGTTGAAACAGGCGCAGGACCAGCTCGAGAAGACCACGATCTATTCACCGATGGACGGCACGGTCAGTTCGCTGACGAGTGAAGTCGGTGAGCGTGTGGTCGCGACGGGCCAGTTCTCCGGTACCGAGGTCATGCGTGTCGCCAACCTGGATGACATGGAAGTCCGCGTGAACGTGAATGAGAACGACGTCGTCAACGTGAAGATTGGCGATCAGGCCCGCGTGATGATCGATGCGTATCCGAATCGTCGATTCACGGGCGTCGTGAAGGAGATCGCCTCCACCGCCAAAACGCAGGGCGCGAACACGCAGGAGGAGGTGACGAACTTTGAGGTCCGTGTGCGGATCTCCGACAAGGACGTTCGGTTGCGCCCCGGAATGAGCGCCAATGCTGACATCGAGACGCAGACAGTCGAGAACGTCGTCTCCGTGCCGATCCAAGCCGTGACGGTTCGGACACGCGAAGGCAGCAAGACCGTCGAGCAGCTGGCGGCGGATCGCGACCGCGAGATGAAGGCGAAGCAGGGCGAAGGCGCGGCGCAGGCGGAGAACGAACGCCAGCAGCGCGAACGTGAGCGCGCCGATCGTGAGGCTCTGCAGCGTGTGGTGTTCGTGTACTCCGGCGCCAAGGTTAAGATGGTGCCCGTCGAAACTGGCATCGCCGACAGCACGTACATGGAGATCAAGTCGGGCGTGGCTGCCGGTGACGAAGTGGTTACGGGCAGTTTCAGCGTCATCACCCGCACGTTGCGCGATGGCATGACGGTTCGCGTCGAGAAACCCAAGACCGCGGAAAAGAAGTAACGAACCGGTCGGCCGGAGCGCCTCGCGCTTCGGTTCCGGTCAACGCTGCGACCTCTGATGAATCCCGTGCAGTTCCGCCCCGCCGCCGATCGCGCGATCCGTCCTCCGGGTCCGCTCGTGATCGAGATCGAGGGCGTCACCAAGCTCTACAAGATGGGCTCCGAGACCATCCACGCCCTGCGTGGAGTCGGCCTGAAGATCCATCGCAACGAATACCTGGCGATCATGGGTCCGTCGGGCAGCGGCAAGTCGACCTTGATGAACATGCTCGGCTGCCTCGATACGCCGACGAGCGGCCGTTATGAATTTAACGGCAAGAACGTCGCGCAGATGGTCGATGACGAGCTGGCGGAGATCCGGAACCGCGAGATCGGTTTTGTCTTCCAGACCTTCAACCTGTTGCCCCGATCGGACGCGTTGCACAACGTCGAGCTGCCGCTGATCTACGCCGGCATGCCGCGGCAGGCGCGGATCGAGAAGGCGCGCCGCGCGCTGGAGGCCGTCGGCTTGGGCGGGCGCCTGCACCACAAACCCAACGAGCTCTCCGGTGGTCAGCGCCAGCGCGTCGCGATCGCCCGCGCGCTGGTGACCGAGCCGTCGATCATCCTGGCGGACGAACCGACGGGTAATCTCGACTCGCGGACCGGCGTGGAGATCATGGCGTTGTTCGAGCAGCTTTATGAGCAAGGAAACACGCTCATCGTTGTCACTCACGAAGAGGACATTGCCCAGCATGCCCGGCGCATCGTCCGCCTGCGCGACGGCTTGATCGAGTCGGATCAGCCCAACCTCTAGTCAACCCGCTTCCCGCTCGCCTGAATCGCTCGTCGCGTGCGCCGCTTTCTCTACGAGTTCAGTGAATCGTTGCGGATCGCCTTTGCGCAGATCCGGGCGAACAAGATGCGCTCCGCGCTCACCGCGCTGGGTGTGATCATCGGGATTGTTGCGGTCACGTTGATGGGCACGGCGATCAACGGCATCAGCGCCGGCGTGCGCCAGAGCCTCGCCGGGTTTGGTGACGACGTGCTCTACGTGGGGAAATGGCCGTGGCGTGACGTGAGCGACTGGTGGAATTATCGCAACCGGCGCGACATCCGGCCCGAATACGCGCGGCAGATCAATGAGTGGATCACGAGCAACCCCGGCAGCGCTTTGAAGCTTGCGGTGCCGGTGACGGCGCGCATGAGCACGATCGTTCGTGGTGAGGTGCGGGTGAACAACATCTACACGATGGGCACCGTCGCCGAGATTGCTCGGATCTCGAAGAGCGACCTGCGCGAAGGTCGCTTCTACTCGGACTTCGAAGTGCAGAACGGCCGTAACGTGGTGGTCATCGGATTCGACGTCGCCGACGCATTGTTTCCCAATCAATCCCCGGTCGGCGAAACGATCCGCGTGCGCGGCGTTCCGCTGGAGGTGATTGGCGTGGTCGCGCGCCAAGGCAGCTTCCTCGGTTTGTGGAGCTGGGATTCGATGATCTCGCTGCCGATCACGACCTACCAGAGGCACTTCTCCGCACGACAGGATGGGGAAGTGCGGGTGCAATACGACCCGGCGCGCTCGGCGGAGGCTCTGGACGAGCTGCGCGGGTTGATGCGTCGGATCCGGGGCCTGGGTCCCGAGATGAAGGACGACTTCGAACTCAATACGCAGGGCACCGTGAGCGACCAGTTGGGCAAGGTGCAGTTCTTTATCGCGGCCGCCGGACTGTTGATCACGGGCCTCGCCCTGCTCGTTGGCGCCATCGGCATCATGAACATCACCTACGTTTCGGTGAAGGAGCGGACGCGGGAGATCGGCACCCGCAAGGCGCTGGGCGCGCGGCGACGGACGATTCTGCTTCAGTTCCTGCTCGAAGCGGTGGCGATCTGCCTGGTCGGCGGTGTGGTCGGGCTGTTGTTGACCGGCAGTTTGGTCGGCGTGGTGAGCGCCGTCTTCCCGAAGTTCCCCTTGGTGTTTTCGTTCAGCCTGGTCGTGCTCGGTCTCGCGGTGTCGACGGTCACGGGTGTCGTCAGCGGATTCCTGCCGGCGGTGCAGGCCAGCAAACTGGATCCTGTGGTGGCGCTGCGCTACGAGTAACACCGCCGATTCCTGATCTGATTTCGCATGCTCTTCGGTGAAATCCTGAAACTCGCGTTTGATGCGATCCGAGCGAACAAGCTGCGCTCGTCGCTCACGATGCTGGGCATCGCGATCGGCGTTTTCACCGTCATCGGCGTGATGACGATCCTCAGTGGTGTGCGCGAAAACATCGAGAGCAGCCTGAACGTGCTGGGCGCAAATTCGTTTCACATCAGCAAGTTTCCCCCGATCAACTTCAGCGATCCGACGCAGCGTTTCCGCAACCGTCGCGACATCGATTATACGATGGCGCGGCGCTTCAAGTCGGCGATGGACGAACACGCCACGATCAGCCTGATGATCCGGCGGGGCGGGCGGCGTGTGACCTACGGTGACCGTCGGACCAATCCGAACGTCGTGCTCGGTGGCGCGGATGAGAACTTCGTCACCGCGCGCGACTATTCGATCGCAGCCGGGCGCAATCTCACGCCGGGAGACATCGAGTTCGGCCGGGCGGTGGTGATCCTCGGCGACGACATCGCGCAGCGTTTGTTTCCCGGGGAAGAAGCGCTGGGGCGGCAGGTGCGGATCGACGGCCAGACCTATCTCGTGGTTGGCCTGATGGCGCCGAAGGGATCCTGGTTCGGGCAGAGCCAGGACAACTTCGCGATCGTGCCGATCACCCAGTTTTTCGAGGCCTATGGGCGCGCCGGCCGCTCGATCTCGATCAATGTCCAGGCCCGCAGTCCGGAACTGCTCGATGCGGTGCAGGATCGTGCGACGGGCGCGATGCGATTGGTGCGCGGCCTCGATCCGGAGGATCCGAATGACTTCGAAGTCTTCTCGAACGACTCGTTGATCGAGGCCTTCAACAAGATCGCGGGTGTCGTCGGTGTGGGCGCGTTGATCATCAGTGCGATTGCCCTCGTCGCGTCCGGTGTCGGCGTGATGAACATCATGCTCGTCAGCGTGACGGAGCGCACGAAGGAGATCGGCGTGCGCAAGAGCATCGGCGCGAAACGAAAGAACATCCTGCTCCAGTTCCTGATCGAGGCGATCACGCTGTCACTCGTGGGCGGCCTCATCGGCATCGTGCTCGGCATCGCGCTGGGGAACATCGGCGGCATGATGTTCAACGCCGCCGTCGTTTTCCCATGGGCGTGGGCGCTCGCGGGCGTGGGCGTGTGCTGCGGGATCGGCGTTGGCTTCGGCCTGTATCCCGCGCTCAAGGCGGCCTCGCTCGACCCGATCGAGGCCCTGCGTTACGAATAGGCGGGTTCAGCCCCGCCGGATTTCCGAGCCTTCGAACCGGATCTGGATCCGGAAGACCTTCTTCACGCGGCAGCTGATCTGCCCCGTCTTCAGGTCCACCTTCTCGGGGACTTCAATGCGGTGCAGATCCACCGCCGCGTGGTAGCCGCGTTCCGAGAAGATATCGATCAGCATCGCCAGCGCGACCGGATCATCGAGCAGGTGGTCCTCTGTATTCACCAGGCCAACACCGGAGATCGCATGCCGGATCACGATCGGCATGATCTTCTTGTCGACGAACGCCACCACCTTGGCGAAGAGCGTGCTTTGCTCGAATTGGTAGCTGTCGAGCCGCTTCACCAATTCCTGGCGGGCGTGCACCACGATCTCTTCGGCCACCGGAATGACGCGCAACGTGTCGTGCGTCGCCGGGTCGAGTTCAAGGGAGCTCTGGTACTTGAGCTCCTTCACGATGTTCACCTCGACTTCCTCAATCGTCCCTTGGGCGTTGATGAAGTGATAGTGGAAAAGCTCCTTTAACGACTGCAGGGCGTCCCAAGTCTGCTCCTTGAAGACCTGATACCGCCGCTGGGCGAGCCCGGGGTCGTAGTCGGTTGCCCGTTCCTCGAGCAGTTCACCGTCACCCGAGCGGCGCACTTCCTCGTTGTGCGCCTTCACTTCCGCGCCGCGCTTCAGTTGCCGCGCGACGGAGGTCTTCTCGTCGACGAACAACACCATGATGTGGATCGTCGGCTGGCGGAAATGGATGCCGAGCGGCGTGCCATAGAATTCGCGACGCAGTGCGAGCATCCGGTCGACGAGGATCTTCAAGCACTCGACCTGAACCTTCGTGCGCGGGAAACCGTCGAGGATGCAGCCATCACGGTATTCCGGCTTCAGAAGCTCGCGAAGCAGGATGCCCATGACCTCGCGATCTCCGACCATGCCGCCCGCGTTCTTGATTCTCTGCGCGTCGGGGGAATCCAGTAGTGCGCTCACCACGACAGGCGGGCAGGTGAGTCCGCGGGCGCGCAGGATGAAGCGGGTGTGGGTGCCCTTGCCGGAGCCGGGGGCGCCACCGAGCAGGATGATTTCCTTGGGGAAGCGCAGCTGCTCGCGACCGAACTCCTGTTCGAGTTCCGACCAGACGGCATTAAAGATCAGAACAGGATCCTTGATCTCCAAGTCGCGGTTCTTGGCGACGGCAGGAGGCGAAATCCCATCATTTTTTTTCGGGGAAATGATCGTCGTGGGGGTCTCGGGCGGCATTGGAAACGGGCTAATTGGCAGAGCAGAAACTACTTTCTCTCCTGCGGCGACTCTGGATTGGCTGCTCGGATTAATCGGGCCGAAATCGGAACACCAAGAATCGCGTCCGGTCTACCTGCATGCCGAAAGGCCCCGGGTGCATCCCGGGTAGTTAGTTGAAGCTGGACCTGACGGGGTCGCCGAAAGGCGGCCCCGTCTTGCTTTTTCCGCATCCAACTCGTGGCGACAGAACACATTCCGGGTTGGACGAATGCCGCGCAGGGCTCAGCGCTTCTTGAAAATGACCTGGGGTGTCGTTTCCAACTGGCCGCGCGTCACGCCCAATTGGTTGACCAGCTTGAGCTCGCGCCAAAGATCGGCGCCGCTCACTTCGCCGCGGAGCAACCGCTGGTACTGCTGCAACGTGCGCCGCACCTCGTCGGCCGATTCGTGCACGAACTCGATCCGGAAGTGCCGGGCGCCGAGTTCAATCAGTCGCTGCGCGAATTCCGCGCCGGTCTGCGCGCGGTTGTTGTACACGGTGTTACGACAGCCGGCATCAGCCTTCAACGGCAGTTCCGCGCCGACCCGGTCGCGCAGTGCCACGCGATGCTTTTCGCACGGGCGGCCACAATCGTGGTAGTCCTTGCCGGACGAGAGGAAGGCGCAGAACACGCAATGCTCCATGTGAAACATGGGCATGCGTTGGTGCAGCGTGATGTCGAAGCGGTCGGCGGGACCGGCGCGCAGCAGGTCCTCAAGCTGCGCCACGTTGAGGTCGTAACTGGCGGTCACGCGCTCGAGCTTGTAGCGATTGAGAAAATACCGCGCCGAGAGCGGATTCGCGACGTTGAGCGAAAAATCGCCGCGCACGCGCGAGCCCGCGAAGAAGCGGAGATGCTCGGCGTTGCGGACGAGGTAGCCGTCCGCCTGGCATGAACGCACTAGGCTGAGGATCCAGTCTTCTCCCGGTTTGAACACGCGCGGCGCGGCCACCCACAACGTCGGTGCGGTGGCGCTGCTCGTTGCACTCGATTGATCCCGCCACCGTTGGAAGCGCGCCACGGCTTCGCGGTAGTGTTTCGGGTTTTCAAATTCGCAGTAGAACGTGTGTAGCCCCGTGCAGCTGAGCGCGGCATCGAATTGATCGAGATCACGCGTCACGGCGATGATCTCCGGATCGACCGCGCGGCTCGCGTTTTCGGGTGCAGCGGGCACGACCTCGTTGATCGGCTGCAGCGTCCAGCGTTGCGGCGCGGTGCGCTGGGCCTCGAGTGCGCCCACGAGCTCGCGCCGCAACCGGTTCAACTCGCTGAGCGGCAGCAGAACGTTGGCCGCGGTTTCGTTGATGAGCTGCCCCAGGCGGAAAGGCGTGCCGCCCAGCCGCCCGAGCTGATCGCGCAATCGCTGCTCGGTCAGCGGTTGATGATCGGCGGCGATTAACGGCATGGCCGAGCGTACTTGCGCACAGTGGCCGTGCGCATCCTTCGCGATCAGTATCAGCGGTGTACCCACCTCGCCGTGCACTTCGATCGTGATCGGTTGCTGAAACCGGATCTGCTCTCCCTCAAACGTGGTGCGCAACTCACGCTGGAGCGCGGGATCGCTCGTTTTCCAGACGCGATCGCCCACGTGCACCTGTGCGAAGTCGATGTCGCCGCGCCCAAACCCCAGCACCGTTTCCGGACCGCGGGTCGCGACTGAGTAGATACGACCACCCTGTTCACCTGCTTCGGGTCGGCCGGCATCGAAGACGATGCCGTCACCCGGCTTCACCGGCGCCTCCAGCCGCAGATGGACCTGTTCGCGTTGCACGCGGGTAACGGTGCCGAGGAACACCCCGCGTTTGGTGCCAAAGCGGCCGTGCGCGAGTTCCTGATTGTTGATCCCGCGGAACCAGCCCGTGTAGAGGCCGCGCGAGAAAGACATTTCAAGTTCGTATCGCGCGCGTTTCGCGTCGTCCGGCGCCGTAGTGGCCGCTGGCGTCGCGGACGTTCCAAGGACACGATCAAGGGCGGTGCGATAAACGCGCGTGATGCTGGCGACGTATTCCGGACTCTTCAGCCGGCCTTCAATTTTCAACGACGCGACACCCGCGCGCACGAGCTCCGGCAAAACTTCGAGACCGGCTAGGTCCTGCGGACTCAGCAGGTACTTGCGATCACCCAACTCGACCTTCTGCCCGTCAGACACCAGTTCGTACGGCAGACGGCACGCTTGGGCACACTCGCCGCGATTGGCGGAGCGGCCGCCCAGCGACTCGCTCGTCAGACATTGGCCCGAGTACGCGACGCACAGCGCGCCGTGCACAAAAACTTCGAGTGGGAGTGCGCGGCCGGTGGCGGCTTGCGCGGATTGGATGGTATTGATCTCCGCGAGCGAGTTCTCCCGCGCGAGCACCACGAGCTGCGCTCCGAGCTCGTGGGCAAATTCCACGCCCGCCGCGCTCGTGATCGTCATCTGCGTGGAACAGTGGATCGGAAAGTCTGGCGAGAGTTGCCGAATCAAACGGCAGACGCCCACGTCCTGCACGATGGCAGCATCCACTCCGGCGCGAATGATGGTGCGCAAGTAATCGGCGGCATCCTCCAACTCACGCGTGAAGACGAGGGTGTTGAAGGTCACGTAGCCGCGCACGCCGCGCCGATGCAGGAAGTGCATCAACTCCGGCAGGTCAGCCTGGGTGAAGTTCTTCGCCCGCATGCGCGCGTTGAAACGCTCCAGCCCGAAATAGACGGCATCCGCTCCGTTTTCGATGGCGGCGCGAACACACTCCCAATCGCCCGCCGGTGCGAGCAGCTCCGGACGGGCCAAGGCCGGCGCCGCGGACGCTGATTCGGTGGACGATGGAGCACGGACAGACATTCCGCACCCCTACGCCGCGCGGGCCCGGGCGCAAGGGTTTCCCGCGCCCGTTTTCTCGTCGCCGCGACTCCGGTGTCGCTCTGATCGTCGGAACTTCTGAAGGTGCAGACGTCTAATTCGAAATGAATCGTTCATGTCTCCTCCTTGCCGCGGCCGGTCTGCTCCTGGCCACGCCCGCGTTTGCCCAGTCTGGTGGCAAAACGCTCTCCGCCTACGAACAAGCGGTGAAGTCCTACGTGGATGCGGCCGAGGCTGAGCTGCGGGCGTTCCGTGAACAGATTGAGTCTGAGGTGAAAGACAAACCGGACGACGTCGTCGCCCGGTACATCCCGGCGATCGAGCAGCTGGAGAAGACGGAAGCCGCCTTCGAGTCGCTGCTGAATGCGCGTCAGAACCAGTTCGATCCTCGCAAGTTGGCGTACGAGAAGGCCCGCGCCGCGCTCGTCGGCGCATTGACCGAAGCCCGCGCCGCCAAGTAGCGGTCCGGCGCTTGGGCATCCGGCGGCGAGCTCACTTGTGGCCGCCGCGTCGGAAGATGTCCCAAATGATGTAGAAGCCGACGATGGCCGAGAGCAGGTACCCGATGATCCCCAACACCGGGTAGCCCCAAAGGTACGGCGGGATGCCGGTCGTCACCAACAGGGATGAGCCGATGATCAACGATCCGCTGACGACCCCGAGCGTCAGCCGGTTGGCTGCGGCCTTCAGGGCGTCGTCCACCTCCTCCAACCCGCGATGCTGAAAGTTGATTGTGAAGTCGTCGTGTTCCAGGCGGCGGATCAGGCGCTGCAGCTCACTCGGCAGGTCCTGCAGATTTCCCAGAGCGCTCCGAATGAACTCGCGTGAGCGGCGGGCCATCGCGCGCGGACCGGTGCGCTCGCGGCTGAGTTGATGGAGCACCGGTCGCGCGTGTTCGCGCAGGTCAAAGTCCGGGTCGAGGCTGCGCCCGAGTTCCTCAATCGCCAGCACCCCCTTGGCCATCATCGAGTAGTCACCCGACAGCGGGATGCCGTTGACGCCGAAGACGTAGAGCAGGCGGAGCATGGCGCGGCCGATCTCCTGCCGGCCCATCGCGAAGTTCAGCTCCTCCCGCAAGGCGAGCGTCACATCCTTCTCCATCGCCCGTAGGTCCGTGCGCGCGCCGGGCGGAGCGAGTTCGGAAGCGATGCGCACGATGCTTTCGGCATCGCCTTCAACGGCCGCAATCCAGAAGTCCGCCAACGCGTAGCGCAGGCGGCGCGTGAGATGCCCCGCCAATCCCCAGTCGAGGAAACAGAGGCGCCCGTCGGTGGAGACGAACACATTGCCCGCGTGCGGATCGGCGTGAAAGAAACCCGCGAGCAACACTTGGTGCACAAATGAACGCGCGCCGTCCGCCGCGAGCGCGCGTGCCTTGTCGGGTGGCAGCGCCACGCTATCGGCGCGGCTGCCCTCGATCAGCTCCATGACCAAGACCCGCTCGGTGGTATACGCGTGGTAGACGCGGGGCGCGAACACGCGCTCTGGCGCGGGATTGGTGGAGTTGAAGAAGCCTTGGTTCAGCGCCTCGTTGCGAAAATCGAGTTCGCGTTCAACGCCGTCGCGCACCGCCTCGACGACGGACGGCAGATCGTACGGGTGCAGGTTCTCCCGGTTGTGCAGGTGCTGCGCGAGCCAGGCGGCCAGCTCGAGGTCCGCGCGAATGCTGCGCGCGATGTTTGGCCGCTGGATCTTCACCGCCACGGCCTCGCCGGTGGACTTCAACTTCGCCGCGTAAACTTGGGCGAGCGACGCGGCTGCGATCGGCGTTTCGGAGAACTCGGAAAAGATCTCTGACGGGTCCGCTTCCAGTTCCTCGATCAACACTTCGCGGATTTCGGCGAAGGGAACGGGCGCGACCGCGTCCTGCAGTTTGCGCAGCTCAAGGATCAGCGGATGCGGAATCACATCCGGCCGCATGCTGAGCAACTGGCCGAACTTTACCCACGCCGGCCCCAACTCCTCGGCCGCCAGGCGAATGCGTTCCCACTTGCTTCGCCGCGGACCTGGGGCGGGCGTGAGCCGGCCGATCAGGCCGCCACGGCGGTCCAGCGTCGTCGCGAGATCCGCGAAGCCATGGCGGGCCAGGACAGCGAGAATCTCTTTGGCACGGACGGCATTGCCCAGCAGGTCCAGTGGCTTCACGGCTCGCTCACGCGGGTCGGCACTTCTTGCAGGCGGTTTTCCAGGATGCGCACGCGCTCCTCCAGCGCCGCGATCCGCACGCGCGTTTCAGCGTCGTTGCGGTCAACGAGCGATGAGATGCGCCCGTTCAGTTCGGCCGCGAGGTCGTCGAACTCCTTGCGCCCCTGTTCGGCGATTTTCTCCGCCATGATACGCGCGTCGGCCGCGTTCACCTTGCCTTGCCGCACAAAGTCATCGAGCGCTGCTTGCACCTTCTCCCGCGTGACCACCGCCGCCCCGACTCCCGCCAACACGGTTTTCTTAAGCAGGTCCATCATAGCGGAATAACCGTACGTCAGCGCCAGAGTTCCGGCAAATGCAAAGGCGCGTTACTTCGGCACCACACGATCAGCCGCCGGCGCGGCCGCCGGCGGAGCGGCGTGCGGCACCCGGACGGACGACGGAGTGTGCGCGGCGTGTGGCGCCAGCGCGCGCAGGCGCGCCGCCAGCCAGACGGTGAGCACAAAACCACCGAGCGAGACTGCGCCGGCGCGTCCGTAGCCGTTGAGACGCCCGGCGGCATCGGTCGTGACGATCAGACCCGCGACCAGATTGGCAAAACCGCTGGCGGCCTGTTGCAGCGACGCGTTGACGGACATGAAGCCACCACGCAGGCCCGGATCGACGGCGTTGGTGATCATTGCCATCGCCGGCGCAAACCGAGCCGACATGCCGGCGAAGAGCAGGGTCGTACAGACCAGGATCAACGGGAGTGGCACCGAATCGAGTCGCGTCACGATCGTGACGCTGATCGCGGCGAGGATGCTGGCGCCGAGCAGCACGTAGAGTTTGTCGTAGCGGTCCGAGAGCCGGCCCATCAGCGGCATCGTGAAAAACGTGCACGCGCCACCCGCCATGTACACAAGAGTAATCTGGTTCTGCGGCACGCCCAGGTTCATTTCGAGCGACGGCGCCATAAACGGCAGAATGATTCCGCCCGCGAACACCAGCATGGCCCCGAGCGCGAGTGCGCGTTGGTGCACTGCTGGGCGCAGAATGGCCCCCATCCGCCGCAGGGGATGGTCGTTGCTCCGATGGCTGGGGACGTGCGGCAGCGCCCGAAGGGCCAGCGGCCAGACGATTCCGCTCAACAGCGCGAGGAGGAAAAAGGGCGCGTGCCACTCCAGCATGCCGGCCAGCCACAGCCCCGTTGGCACACCGAGGACCGAGGCAAGCGGGAAGGCCGCCATGACGGTCGCCATTGCGCGACCGCGGCGTTCCGGTGGCACGACGTCACCGACCATCGCCGTGACAACGGAGCCCGCGACGCCACCAAACGCGCCGGCGGCAAAACGGGCGACCAGAAGGGTGTGGAAGTTGGGCGCCAACGCACACCCGAGCGTCGCGACGGCGAATCCGCCGTAGAGCCAGAGCAGCGCGTTCTTCCGATCAAAACGGTCGAGCACAAAGCCCGCCGCAAATCCGGCGAGCGCTGCCGCCATCGCGTAGCTGGCCACCAGCCAGGTGAACTGCGCCGGGGTGATCCCGAAATACTGCATCAGCCGAGCTCCCAGCGGCATCATGATCATGAAGTCCATGATGTGGGTGAACTGCACGGCGCTGAGGATCCGCAGGAGGAGTCTTTCCTCGCGGGCGGCGAGCGCGGTGAACGGTGCAGGTACAGCGGCCATGCGAGGAGTGATGGTGGCCTTCGGCTCAAGCGCAACGAGGCGCCCGCAACCGCTTATTCCGCCGGAGCGATCCGATCTTCTCCCAAACGCTCCTCCGTATCGCTTCCCCACCGCTTCTTCATTTCGCGTCGCGCGAGGGTGAGAAACCGCTCGGTGCCACGGCTTTGATAACGCTGAACATGTTGGATCACGGCCACCTCACGGTAGGGTGACCGGCCGGTGAGTTCACGGAACACGAGGGTGCCCTGGTCGGTGGGTCGACGAGCGATTTGCGGCAGGATGGCCACGCCTTGGCCCAGCGCGACCAAGGCTTTCAGCGTGCGAACCTGCGCGCAACGATGTCCAATCTGCGGCGCAAAGTTATACTCGCCACAAAAGCGCTCGATCTGCGTCGCGAGCGTGCTGCCCGTTCCCAGCATCACGAAGGTTTCTTCGACCAAGTCGCCGGCCGTCACGGTCTTCTGCTCGGCCAGCCGATGCTGCGGTCCCACCGCCAGGAGCAGGGGCTCGGCAAAGGCCGGCTCGATCGAAAGACGGTGATCCTTGAGAGGCAGCGAAGTGAAGGCCACGTCGATGTCGCCGCGCACCACCGCCTCGACGAGATCGGAGCGAAAACCTTCGCGCGTCTGCACGTGCAACTCCGGCAACTCCTGCCGGCAGCGTTCCAGCAACACGGGGAACACATATGGCGCCAAAGTGGGAATCGCGCCCACGGTGATCCGCCGCCCCACCTGTGGGTCATCGCGCATTTCCTTCACCGCATCATCCACTTCCATCAAAATCCGGCGCGCTCGTTCGATGAAGATGCGGCCGGCATCCGTCGGAACGGCCCGCCGCCCCAAACGATGGAAAAGCCGGTGCCCCAGCTCGTCCTCAAGTTTTGCTATCTGCTGGCTCAGGGATGGTTGTGCGACGAAGCTCCGGGCGGCGGCCCGGGTGAAGTTGCCCGTCTCAGCGACAGCGAGCACGTACCGGAGCTGGTGAATTTCCATAGGACGAGCCTATGAAAACCATAGAAAGGAAATGTTTCAACTATTCAGAGGTTTGCCGTATTCTCCATGCATCATGAAATCTGAACTTCTGTACGCCTTGATCGGCGGTGGTCTCGTAGCCCTCGCCTGGCTCGCCACAGCGTTCTCGGTGGCGATCTCCTTCGAACAGGTGATCGGTTACGGCGCGGTGGTGGTGCTTCTCAGCATGTTCCTGAGCACCTACGGCATCCGTCTCGGCAAATACTTTCGGTAGAGCATCATCTAACTCCGATTCAAAACGGCGGCCCGGGTTCATCCGGGCCGCTTTTAATTTATAGGGACGGCGAGCGCGGCGGCTCGCCAACAGAGGAGCGCGGGGTCAGACAAATCGGGCCGCCGGCGGCGCTTCAAAGGCGAGCGACATTGCCCCATGGAGGTCCTGCCCGATGAAGCTGACTGGCGTCCCTGGCTCCGAGAACACGGGCCCAAACTCCTCCTGTGGGCCCGTCAATGGACCCGGAGCGTCGCGGACGCCGAGGATGTTCTGCAGGAAGCCTTCGTCCGGTACTGGCGGCACCAGCGCACGCTGCCGGGCTCCCGGCTGGCGTTGCTGCTCACGTCGATCCGTCGCGCGGGTTTGGACCGGCTGCGGGGGGAGCAGCGTCGGGAGCGGCGGGAACAATCCACCGCGCCGACCGCGGACAGCTGGTTTGAGCCGGCACCGGCGGCGGACGATCGTCGGCAGCTCCTGGAAGAGGCGCTTCAGCGTCTGCCGACGGCGCAGCGCGAAGTGGTGGTGCTCAAGCTCTGGGGCGAGCTCACCTTTGAGGAGATTGGCGAGCAGCTGCAGATCCCGCCCAACACGGCGGCCTCGCGTTACCGTTATGCCCTGCAGGCGCTGCGTCAGCAATTGATCGCCACCGACTGCCATGGATGAGGACCTGATCAGTTTGGAGGCCGAACTTCGGCAACTGCGGGCGCGCCCGCCGCGGGCCACGCTCGAGGACGCGATTGCCCGGGGACTCGCGGCGCCACCGCCGCGGTTAACGTCGGCGACGACGTGGAAATCCTGGAAATGGATACCGTGGAGTGTCGCGGCCGCCGCGATGGTCGCTGTCGGCCTGGGGTTGTGGGAACGCGAGTCCGGGAACAGCTCGGCGGCGTTGCCGGCCCCGGAAACGCGGGAACGGACCGCGTCGCCTGCGCCGGGGGTTCGCGCTTTCCGTCCGATCGCGGCCGAGCGCGTTTACCTGGCCGACGCGCGCGAGGAATGGGTGGCCGGACGCGACGGCATCGCCGTGCGCCAGCTGCGTCGCGCATATGTGGATACCGTCACCTGGCAGGAGGACGGGGGGCGGGCGGCCGTGCTCTGGCAGGTGCCGGGCGAAGAGATTCAACCGCTGTCGTGGCCGCTCCATTGAGCCACTGTCCCTTTTGCCTCATGAAAACGCTGCTCTGTTCCCTGCTGTTAACTGCGCCTCTCTTGGCGCAGACGCCGGCGGCCTCGACGGCTGCTCCGGCCGATCCTGCTCAGCCTCGCAATGAAGCCCCGTCCGCCGCCGCGCCCAAGCGACGGGTCACGTATTTGGGCATCCAGACAGCTCCGGCGAGTCCGAGCCTGGCCGCGCAGCTACGACTCGAGGAGGGCACCGGCGTCGTGGTGGTGCGCGTGGAACGCGAAGCACCGGCCGCCGGTTTCCTGCAACCGCACGATGTTCTCGTCCGCTTTGACGACCAACTCCTGGTTAATCCCGAACAGCTCGGCGTGCTGGTTAGAACGCGCCGCGCGGGCGACGAGGTGACCCTCTCCTATTTCCGCGCCGGGCAACCGGGTGAGGTGAAGGTCAAGTTGGGTGAACGCGAGGCGGCGCCGCCCCGCGCCCTCGAGGCGTTTGGTCAGGGTGTAGTGCCACAGCGGATTCCGCTGCCGCGCCACGAGGCGGATCGATTGCTCTCCTTCGCCGAGCCGGGCGCGTTCGAACGGCTGGATTTGCGCGCTCCACCGGCTGGGGTCATGCGGTTGGTCCGGCCCAACCACGGCAACTTCATTCTGACGGACGACCAGGGTTCAGTGGAGGTCCGGTACGCGGACGGGCAGAAGCATGTTCGGGTGCGCGGGCCCGACGGCGAGGTGCAGTTTGACGGTCCGGTCCAGACGCCGGAACAACGCGAGGCGCTGCCGGAGGCTATTCGTCGTCGACTCGAGCAGGTGGAGGAGCGGGATACGCTCCAGTTCCGCACCGACGGGAGATTCACGGCGCCCTTTCCGGCGCGGCCGATCGGCCCGGAGAGCTCCTTGTAGTGCAACAGTGGTTACGCCCGGGCGCTCCCGATCGGCGGGGGCGTCGTGGCCGGGGCGCGTTTCACGAAGATCGCGATGATCAATGACAGCAGCGTGCCGAAGATCGGTGACATGATCACGGACATGACGGCCATGAAGACCGGCCCGCTGAACAGGCGCATCATCGGCTCGGCTGCATCCATCTGGTCGGGCGGCACGCCTTTCTCCTCCATCTTCGCCAGCTGCATCCGGTAGATCAAATCGTGGTACTCAGGGTTGAGCACCAATCCGTAGATCAGCACGAAGACGGCGCTGAACAGGCCGGAGAAAAGGGTGATCAGGGCGCCGGTCCCGACCGCCCGACCATAACTCAGCGAGTGGTCAGGGCTCTGCTCCCGCACCGCGCGCATGCCAAGCACGAGGCCGACGATGATGATCGCGTAGCTGATCAGCATCGTCGGAGTCTGGATGGCGATAAACTTGTCGAGGTCGCTGTGGTACCCGAGGAAATACAGGATCAGGATCAGGACGGCGCCGCCGATGGAAATGCCGAGGCCGTAAAGAAGGGATAATTTGACCATGCGCGGGCGAACCTAGGCGCCCGCCGTGGTGTTTGCCAATCGGCAATGCGCACGAATCTCCCCGCCGTGAGCGTCGGCGGAACGACTACTGATTGTCACCGTCGAGCAATCGACCCAATCCGCCGAGGACCGAACCTTCCTCGCGCCCGCGGCGGCCCATCCCTGGGGCGGCGGCAACAATGCGGCCGGCGAGGCGGGAGAACGGTAGGGACTGGAGCCATACCTTGCCCGGCCCGCGCAGGGTCGCGAAGAACAAGCCCTCGCCGCCAAACAGAGCGGTTTTTACCCCGCCTACCAGCTGAATGTCGTAGTCGACGCCGCGCTGAAAGGCCACGAGGCAGCCCGTGTCGACGCGCAGGCGCTCGCCGGGCCCGAGAGTGCGTTCGTACAGGGTGCCGCCGGCGTGCAGGAAGGCGTATCCATCGCCATTCAGTCGCTGCATGATGAACCCCTCGCCGCCGAACAGTCCGGCACCCAGCCGGCGCTGGAAGGCGATGCCGATACTCACGCCTTTGGCGGCGCACAGGAACGAATCCTTCTGCGCGATGAGTTCACCGCCGAGCTCGGCCAGATGAACCGGCACGATCTTTCCGGGGTACGGCGCGCCGAAGGCCACGCGCGCTTTTCCGGCCGCCTGATTCTGAAAGACGGTCATGAACAGCGACTCTCCGGTAAGCAGTCGCTTGCCGGCGCCAAGAAGCGACCCGAGCACGCCCTGGCGAGCGCCGCCGTCGCCGAAGATCGTTTCCATGGCGATGCCATCGTCCATGTACATCATTCCACCGGCTTCGGCCACGACGGCCTCCTGCGGATCAAGCTCGATCTCAACAAACTGGAGATCATCGCCGTGGATACGGTAGTCGATTTCGGCCATCAGGCTCATGGGCGGAAGGAAGAGGCGGATGAGTTGGAAGGTGAAGTCAGGTTCAGGCGGCGAGCGGCAGGCGCGCGGCGGAGGCCATCGCGTGCGGCGCGGCCACCGGGTCATCGTAACACGAGGCTGGTCGGGCGTAGGCCTGGATCATCTGTGCCAACAGCAGGCTGGCGGCGGCAAAGGCGAACCAAGGCAGGACTGGGGCGCCGAGCGCGATCATGATCAGGGCGGCCAGGGGAGCGGAGACGAGGAGCGTTGAGATCTTCATGAGTTTTGGTGGGTGGATGCTCCCAGTACCCAGGCCTCCCGCGGAAAGTTGCAGGAGGGATAAAAAAACGACGCGCCCGGAGGGTTCGGCAGACAGCTCCTATTCAGAATTCGGATACTGCCGTTGGCGGGGCTCCAACTCGTCCAACGCTCGCAGCTCGACGATTGTGGCGCCCCAGCCGCCGCTGGTTTCGTCGCCCAGTCGGAAGGTGCGCACGTAAGGCGCACGCCGGAGAAAGGCGTGCACGGTTTCACGCAGCGTGCCGGTGCCTTTGCCGTGAACGATTCTCACCGTGAGGATTCGCCGTTCCCGACACGCTTCGAGATAAGCGGGTAGCAACTCCCTGAGGTCGCCCGGACGAAACGTGTGCAGGTCGAGTTCGCCCTCGATCGGTAACGGCACCGGCCCTTCGAACGGATCACTCATGGCGCAACGCGGCAGCGAAAGGTGAGCCGGCCGAGCGCGCAAGGAGACAGGTGCAGTCCGGGGCTTGCGGGATTTCGCGGAGACAGCGCGGCCTCCAAGGCTGGGAGGGTGGAATTGGGCCGTTTCTCGGCAAAAACAAACCCGTCCGATCCAGGGATCGGACGGGCTTGGACTAACACAACGACGAACCGAACAGTCGCGTCAGCTCTCGCAATGTGCGTGCCAGTCGTGAACTAAAGTCGCAAGTCACTGTTGATGAGGAAATTGATAATGGGTGCGCCGCGTGCGAGCCCGGGCGTCGAACCGTGGATGGAGCGTTAGCGGAACGCGCGCGTCCCGGAGATGGGACGGCTTTCGCCTTTCGACCGCACGTGGCGGAGCACCGGCGCTGCTCGAGTCAGGCGGTTTCTTCGGGCGTCGAGGGCCGGGACTCGGGTGCCGGAGCGGGCTGGGTCGCCGGGACGGGCGAAACAGGCGGCGCAGCGCCCGGCCGACGAGGCGGCGGCGGTTCTTCGATCGCACGCTTGATCTCCTGCTCAACTCCCGCGGCGGCGCGCTTGAATTCGCGAACGGAGCGTCCGAGCCCGCGCGCCAATTCCGGCAGCTTCTTCCCGCCGAACAACATCAGCGACAGCACGAAGATGAGCAGCAGTTCGGGACCGCCGATGCCGTCGATAAAAGCCGTGGTTTGCAGCATGCTCAAGCGGCAGACCATAGTCGAGTGTGCAACGGCTGCAATGCCGCGCGTGCGGCCCGACCGCTCAGGGCGGGCTGAACGTCAACTGGAGCGGGCACTGGATCAGCGAAGGAGCACTTCGACGCAGAAGCGCTGGGTTTGGCCCGGTGCAACCATGTGTAATCCGAGACGATGTTCCGGGGCGTTCGGCGGGCCCATCCAGGGCTCCACACAATAGAAGGGCGATTTGTCGTTTTCCGTCCAGGTGACGAAGGTCGCTTCGGGTGGCGGCTGGGGGCGCGTGCCGAGCCGGACCGTGACGCGTTCGCTGCTCTCGCGCGGCCCAAAGGTGCATTCCGACTGGCGCAACTGCAGGTGCAGCGCGTCGATCAGGAGCGGATCCGCCAGGCTGGGCTGACGCGGTAGGGCAGGGCCGTCGACGATGGTGCCGGACGTGTCCTGCCGGGCCGAACGGGCGGCGGGCAGTTGGATCACATAATCGCTCCGTTGCTGCTCCTCGTTCCAAGGCACGGCGAAGTAGAAGTGGTGGCCCGCACTCCAAGGCAACGGCGCCTCGCCGTGATTGGTCAGCATGAACTCACACGCGAGGCTTAGCGGACCAAAGCGGTAGCAGACTTTGAACTCGTAGTCGTAGGGATACGCCGCCCGGGCTTCGTCGTCGGGTTCGAGCACGGCGTCGAAGCCCGCCTCGTTGATCTGAGCGAGTTTGAAACGACCCTGGCGCGCGAAGCCATGGATCGGCATCGGACGGCGCACCCCACTCCCATCGAGCCAGAAACCCTGCTCACCGTTCAGGTAAACACGTCCGGAAAACGGAAAAAGGATTGGATTGCCGCCGCGCACTTTGGCGAGGCTCGGCGGCAGTTCCTGCAGCTCGGGCCAGTGGATGACTTCCCGGACTGAACCGTCGCCCCGGGTCACAGACCAGTGCATCAGGCGGGCTCCGGCTTCGGGCCAGGCGAGGAACGTGGCGCTGCCGATTTGCCAGCGCCGGATCGTTTGGCCGAGATAAGGAACGACCTCCATAAGGCGTCGGGTTTAGGCGCGGTGTCCGGCCGCGCAAAGGATTTTTGGAAAGGCGCAGCTGATTTGTAAGCCTTTGTTCCGGCACGGCGCTTGCACCGTGGAGAGAGTGAGTCATCCTCGGCCCGTTCATGTTGGCCCCGCTTTTGCTGCCGCTGTTTTTGGTCGGCGCGCTCCTCGCGAGCGCGAGTCCGCTTTGGGCGCAGGAAGGGGCCGTGACCTTGCCGGCGGCCGCGGAAGCGATGTCCTCAGCAGTTTCGCCGGACGAAACGGAGTCAGCGGAAGCGGTTGAGCTGCGCAACGCCGCGCCGGTCGCGTATATCGTTCCGATCCAGGGCGCGATCGGCAAACCCGCGCTGTATGTGCTGCGGCGGGGTTTGAAGGATGCGATCGAGCGGGGCGCGAAGTTTGTCCTGCTCGACATGGATACACCGGGCGGGCGGGCCGATGTGATGCTGGAGATGATGGAGGCGCTTGAACGCTTCGAGGGCACGACGGCGACGTTTGTGAACGATGAGGCAGGCTCGGCGGGCGCTTTGCTCGCGGCGGTCACGGATGAGATTTACTTCGAACCCACCGGTGTGATGGGCGCGGCGGAATTGATCACGTCGACCGGCGCGGATGTGCCGGAGGCGCTGAAACGGAAGATGACGAGTTACATCAACGCCAAGGTGCGGGCGTATTCGTCGTCGGATCCGCGGCGGGCCGATGTGCTCAAGGCGATGTCTGATCCGGAGTACGAGCTGGTGCTGGACGAGCGTGTGATCAGCCCGAAGGGCGAACTCTTGACCCTGACGGCGAATCAAGCGCTCGAGCCCTACGGAGATCCGCCGCAGCCGCTGCTGGCGAAAGGGATCGCGAGGTCGGTCGACGATTTGTTGGCCACGCGGTTTCCGGGACAGCGGGTGGAAGTGATCCGGTTGCATGTTACGTGGTCGGAATCGGTCGCGCAGTGGTTGGAGGCCTTCTCGTCGATCCTGCTCGGCTTGGGCCTGCTGGCGCTCTTCATCGAGTTTAAGACACCGGGCTTCGGCCTTTTCGGTGTGGTGGGTGGCGTGCTGCTGCTGCTCGTCTTTTTTGGTCACTACGTCGCCGGCCTCTCGGGCCATGAACCCGCGTTGGTCTTCGTGCTCGGTGCGCTGCTGCTCGCGATTGAGCTGTTCCTGCTGCCCGGGACCGTGGTCATCGGTTTGGTCGGGGTCGCGCTCATGATGGGTTCGCTGGTCTGGTCCATGATCGACCTGTGGCCCAATGAGCCCTTTGAGTTGAGCGGCGATATGCTGGGGCGGCCGGTGGCCAATCTCGGTCTGGGGCTGCTCGTCACGATCGGCGGCGCGCTGGCGTTGTTGCGCTTCCTGCCGCGCGGCTGGTTCTGGGACCGCCTGGTCCTCTCGGCGGCCGTCGGTGTGCCAGCGACGCGAGCGGAGGGGCCCGTCGCTCCGGCGCTGGGGGAGGCCGGCTCGTTGGTTGGGCGCCGGGTCGTGGCTGCGACCGCGTTGTATCCGAGCGGGCAGGTGGAATTGGACGGTCGCCGGTATGAAGCGCGTCTGAAAATGGGATACGTCGAAGCTGGCACGCCGCTGGTGGTCCGTGAGCAGGGCGAATTTGGACTGATCGTGGAGCCGGTGGAGGAGGGCGCATGAGCTCGATCGTCCTGCTGTTCGTGATCGGTTTGATCCTGCTCGGGTTCGAGGTCTTCGTGCCCGGCGCGATCCTTGGAATCTTTGGCGGGCTCGCCCTGCTCGGCGGAACCGTGATCGCGTTCCTCGATTTTGGGCCAGATGGCGGCCTGCTGGCGCTCGCCATCGCGCTCGTGCTCGTCGGCGCGCTGCTGTGGCTGGAGTTCCGGGTCCTGCCGCAGACCGCGCTTGGCCAGCGTCTGTTTCTCCGCAGCTCGATCACCGGCCAGAGCACGGCGCCCGCCGCTCCGTCCAACATCGTCGGCGAAACCGGCACCGCCGTCACCGTGCTCGCGCCGAGCGGGTATGTCACGGTGGACGGCCGGCGCTACGAAGCGTATTCGCAATCCGGCTACGTTGCGGCCGGTGGCCGGGTGCGCGTCGTCGGCCAAGACAATTTCCGTCTCATCGTCACCCAAGCATAACCATCATGGATTGGAGAATCATCATCACCATCGCTCTCGCCATTGCCGGCCTCGTGCTGGTGATCATCATCCTGTCGTTCTTCAGCGTCTGGCTGCGGGCGTGGCTGGCCGGCGCCTATGTGGGCATCGTGAACCTCGTGGCGATGCGGCTGCGACAGGTGCCCTATGGGTTGATTGTTGATGCCCGGATCACGGCGAAGAAGGCGGGCATCGACCTGACGATCGACGATCTCGAGGCCCATTACCTCGCGGGCGGCAATGTCGTGCCGACGGTGCAGGCGTTGATCGCGGCCCAGAAGGCTGGCATCCATCTTGACTGGCAGCGGGCCTGTGCGATCGACCTCGCGACCAAGGGCTCGGGCAAGAGCGTGGTGGAGGCGGTGCGAACGTCCGTTGATCCCAAGGTCATCGACTGCCCGAATCCCGAAGCGGGTCGCACGACGATCGACGGCGTGGCCAAGGATGGCATTCAGGTGAAGGTGAAGGCGCGTGTCACCGTGCGCACCAACCTCGACCGCTTTGTCGGCGGCGCGAAGGAGGAGACGATCATCGCCCGCGTGGGTGAAGGCATCGTAACCACGATTGGTTCAGCGGAAACCTACAAGGTTGTGCTGGAGTCGCCCGACGCGATCTCGAAGGTCGTGCTCAAACGCGGCCTCGATGTCGGAACCGCGTTCGAGATCCTCTCGATCGACATTGCCGACGTGGATGTCGGCGAAAACATCGGCGCCAAGCTTCAGGAAGCGCAGGCCGAGGCGAACAAGAACATGGCGCAAGCGCAGGCGGAAATCCGTCGCGCGGCGGCCGTCGCGCTCGAGCAGGAGATGAAGGCGCGCGTGCAGGAGATGCAGGCCAAGGTGGTCGAGGCCGAGGCGCAGGTGCCGTTGGCGATGGCCGAGGCGTTTCGCCAGGGCAAACTCGGGGTGATGGATTATTTCCGCATGGAAAATGTTCAGGCGGACACCTCGATGCGCAAGTCGATCGCCGAGCCGGATCAGCGGACCTGAGCGCTCGTCATGACTTTTACACTACACTGCGGCGGCTGAGCTGACCCTGGCTGTCCATGGATTGGATTCTCGATAACCTGCAGCTGGTGGTGGTGCTCGCCTCGGCCTTTGCGGTCTGGCTGACGCAGCGACGCAAGCAGGCGCAGGAAGACGATTCGCCGCCGCCGGTTCGGCCGACGGAGGACACGGGTCCGTTCGACCTCGAGTCGGAGGCGCGCCGGATCCAGGAGGAGATCCGTCGCAAGATTGCCGAACGGCGGGGTGGCTCCGCGGAGATGCCGGCGCCGCCGCCGTTGCCGTTCGAACGTGAGGTGCGGCCGCGTACCGTCGTGACCGCGCCTGTGCCGGCGCCCCGCACGGCGCCGGAATGGGATCAGTCGGAATCGCTCGTGCTGGAGAACCAGCGGCGGATGCAGGAGCAGATGCGGGAACTTGAGGCGCAGCGGCGCGCGGCGCGGCAGCAGGCGGCTCAGGCCTTCGCGTACCCGCCTGCGCCGGGCCAGCCCGGAAAGTCGGGGCGCGCGGCGAAACCGGTGGCGGTCGGCTCAGTCCGCGCGGCGTTGCGTTCACCCGCGAGTGTGCGCCAGGCGGTGTTGCTGCGCGAGGTTCTCGGCGCGCCGGTGGCGCTGCAGCGCCGCGGCTGATCAGTGACTTGAGGAATGGCGCGGCACCACGCCGTCGCCATTCCGGCACGACCGCAGCGGATTACTGGATCCGCGCGCGACCCTGGCCGCGCATGCCGGTGGAGATGCGCCGGCCGTTCATCTCGATCTCAATGTTCTCGAGGGCGGACGCGGTGAGGAAGAGGTCGCCGCGCTTGGGGAAACTGCGGGACTCGTTGCGCACGAGCGTGCCGTTGAACAGCACGGCATCGTCGGATGCCTGCACCAGCGTCACGGCGACCGTATCCAACGCGTGGATCACGATCCGTTTTTCGTCGACGGCCGGGCTGGTCGTGGCGGTGGCCTCCGATTTGCCGCTGGTGAGCGCATTGATGCCCCACACCAGCAGGACGATCAGCACGATCACACCGAGGGCGACCGCGCCCCCCTTCAGCAGCAGCGCCTTGTCGACGTAAAGATTGCGCCCGCGCGGCACAAAGGTCGCAGGGTTGCCTCGCTGGCCCGTCCGCGCTTCGGGTTTTTCCTCGGGCGCGGCCGTGGCGGTTGCGCCCGCCTCAGGTTCGCGTGCCGCCTCCTTGGAGGAGGCGATCGACAGATCCATGCGCCCGTAAACCTCCCGGTTGAGCGGGCGGTTCTTCACGTCGCCGAGCCCGAGCGCGTTGTAGTCGGCGATGATCTTGTCGGCCGGCAACTTCAGGTAGTTGGCGTAGGTGCGAAGGAATCCCCGGATGTAGATTTCCGGAAGATTGATGTCGAACTGGTTGCTCTCGAACTTGTGCAGGTAATCCCCCCGAACCTTCGTCGCCTCAGCAGCTTCGCGAATGGAGATGCCTTTTCGCTTCCGAGCCTCCTCCAGCCGTTCGCCGATATTCTGCATGCCAGTCAATTAGGGTAATTCGGACTTCGTTTGGAAGGAGGAACTGACCAATCGACGCGCTGGAAAGCCGCCTTTTGGTGCGGCGTTACAGCGAGTCGAGGTCAACGAGGATGTCGCGCGGGCTCGAACCGTTTTCCGGACCGACGATGCCCTTGTCTTCCATGAGGTCCATGATGCGCGCGGCCCGGTTGTAGCCGATGCGCAGCCGGCGCTGGATCATCGAGGTCGAGGCGCGGCGCGTCGATTTCAGCACCGCCAACGCCTGCTGGTAGAGCTCTTCGTCGTCGCCCAGATCACTGTCACCGTCTGCTCCGTCGCCCCCCTCCTCATCGGAGGCGGCGGCACGATCGATCTGCGCCTGGACGTCCTGCGCGTAGACGGGCGGGCCGTTGACTTTGAGGAACTCGACCAAGCCGATAATTTCCTCGTCCGAAACAAACGCACCCTGCGCGCGCACGAGCCGGGCGGTCCCCGGAGGGGAGAACAGCATGTCGCCGCGCCCGATCAGCGTGTCCGCCCCTTTTGTGTCGAGGATGGTCCGTGAATCGACCTGCGAGGCGACCTGGAAGGCGATACGCGAGGGCAGGTTGGCTTTGATGACGCCCGTGATGACGTTCACCGATGGCCGCTGCGTCGCGATGATCAGGTGGATACCGGCCGCGCGCGCCAGCTGGGCCAGCCGAGCGATGCTCGTTTCGATTTCCGCCGGCGCGACCATCATCAAGTCGGCCAATTCGTCGATGATCGCGACGATGTACGGCAGCCGTTCCGGCAGGTCCGCCATGTCGTCAGCCGCGGGATCCACTCCGGCCAGCGCCCCCTGCTGCTCGGCGGGAGCGGGCAACGTGTCCGTGACCTTCGGCTGCTTCTTGCGATTGTTATAGCCGACGATGTTTCGGACGTTGCACTTCGCGAACATCTGGTAGCGCTGCTCCATCTCGTTGAGCAGCCACTTCAGGGCGCCGGGCACCTTCTTGGGCTCAGTCACCACCGGTATCAGCATGTGCGGAAGGGTATTGAACACCTTCAGTTCAACGACCTTCGGGTCGACCATGAGCAACCGCACTTCCTTCGGGCTCTTCGAGTAGAGAATCGAAGCGACGATGGAGTTGATGCAGACCGACTTGCCGGAGCCGGTGGCGCCTGCGATCAGCAAGTGAGGCATCTTGGCGAGGTCGCTGACCAGCGGTTTGCCGGACACGTCCTTGCCGAGCGCGATCGGGAGCTCGGCCTTGTGGTTCGCCCAGTCTTCGCTCTCGAGGATTTCGCGCATGCCCACCGGGGTAGGGTGCTGGTTCGGCACTTCGACGCCCACCGCGGCCTTGCCGGGAATCGGCGCGAGAATGCGCACCGATTGGGCGCGCATGCCGAGCGCGATGTTCTTGTCCAAGCCGGCGATTTTCTCGACCCGTACGCCGGGCGCCGGCGCCACTTCGTAACGCGTGATGACGGGACCGACGTGGATCTCGCCGATGCTCACCTCAACGCCGAACTCGCCCAGGATCCGCAGGAGATTCTCGGCGTTGCGCTGATGCTCCTCCTCCGAGTTCTCGGCGTGGGGCTCGGCCGGTTCCTTGAGCAGGTTGAGCTTGGGAAACTGGTAGTCCTTGTCCTCGCTCTGTGGCACCAGCGCGCGCGCCTTCTTGGGCTCTTCCGGTTTGACGATGTTCAGCGCCAGCTTGCGTCCGCTTTCGTCGCCCCTGGCGGCTCCTTTGCCCGCAGGACTGGAGAGCACGGCGGCGTTGGCCGGTTCGGCTTCAACCGGAGGCGGAGCTGAACGACCGGACAACTTCAGGCCAATGACCTTCGCCGGAGTGCGCGTTTCGGGCTCGGGCGACGGCACGGTGCCGGACACCGCCAGCGTGGCGGGCTCGCGCGGCGTCTTGGGCGGCAGGCCGGTGCCGTCGTCCTTGGACTTGGTGAGTTTGAGCGCCTTCTGGGTCGGCGCGGCCTTCGTGGAACCACGCGCGGCGGCGGCGGCTTCGGCCTTCGCGCGGGCTTTGGCTTCCGCGGCCCGCTTGCGCGCCTCGGCGCGCTCGGCGGCGTATTCGGCCCGGCGTTTCCGCCACGCCGCGATGCTGGCGAAGAACCGATCGAACTCCGCGGCGATGTCGCGCGTGAAAATGAAGATCAGCGCAACGATGTAGAAGGTGAACAGCAGCGACGCGGATCCAAAGACGCCGAGCCAGTCGGACAGCAACTTGTCGTAGATCGCGTGACCGAGGGATCCACCGAGCCGGCCGAGCGGAAAATACTGGCTGTCACTAAACCGCTCGAATTTGAGCATGGCCGCCATGCCGGCGGCCGCGGCCAGCGCGAAGAGCATCGCCACGAACCGCGTCAGCGCGAGGCGGCGGGAATTCCGGATCGCCAGCCACAGCGCCCAGAACGAGAAGATCGGAATCAGCCAGGCGGCTAACCCGAGTTGCACGAAGCTGACGCGGGCGACATCCGCGCCGATTTCGCCGACGAGGTTCGCTCTCGTGGCGTGCGTCGAGTTGTTCAGGATCAGGCCGCGTTGCTGCGGATGATAATCGAGGTAGGCGACCGTCAGCCACAAACCAAGCAGCATGCAGGCGATGGCCACCAACCAACGCGGGCGGTACCGGGGCGCTTGGAAGGACGGGCCGCCGGGATTTGAGTTTGAAGTCGAAGACTTGGCCATGTGGTGTGACCCCGGTTGGGCCTCCGGGGCTAGCCTGCAGGATTCCAGAGCGGGCGGCAGTACCGTCAAACGTAATCCGTCCTCGGCCGAATTTCACAATAATCTGAACATCACTGATGAACGAGGTCCTTCGCTTTCACCCGTTATATCAAGAGCGCGTTTGGGGCGGCCGTGTCCTGGAGACCGCCCTTGCGCGCGCGCTTCCCTCGCCCCGGCCGATCGGGGAGAGCTGGGAAGTGGTGGACCGGCCGGAGGCGCAGTCGGTGGTGCGGGGTGGGACCTACGACGGGGTGCCCTTGCGCGAATTGTTGGAGCGCGCTGGCGCAAAGGTGATGGGACCGCGTTGGGACGCGCAACGGCCGTTTCCCATTCTCATCAAATGGCTCGATTGTCGCGAGCGCCTCAGTCTGCAGGTGCATCCGCCGGCGGAGATCGCACCGGCGCTCGGGGGCGAGCCGAAGACGGAAAACTGGTACATCGCCGAATCGACAGCGGAAGCCGGCCTGATCGTTGGGCTGCGCCGCGGGGCGACGCGGGCCTCCTTCGCCGAGGCGCTGGTCCACAGCACGCTTGAAACGTGTGTGCATCGATTCCCGGTTCAGCCGGGTGACTCGATTCTCGTGCACAGCGGCACCGTGCACGCGATTGATGGCGGCAACCTGATCCTTGAGATTCAACAGAACTCGGACACGACCTACCGCGTGTACGACTGGGGGCGGGTGGGGCTCGACGGCAAACCGCGCCAGCTCCACGTCGCGGAGTCGCTCGCGTCGATCGACTGGGACTTGGTCGAGCCCGAGCCGGTGCGCGCGGAAAACGTGGCGGCGGTGATCGCCGACTGCGCCGAGTTTCGAATTCAACGTGAGCCGCTGGCGGCCGGCGCCACCCTCGCGTTTCGCGCGGGTGAACAGCCCCGGTTGCTCAGCTTGGTTCGCGGCCGCGTGAGCGTCGCGGGAGTGTCGCTGGATCGCGGCGAAAACGTGCTGCTGCCCTACGCTGGCAACTTTACCGTGAAGGCTGACGAGCCGTCGCTGGTTCTCGTGACCGATCACTTTGCCTGAGCGGAGCCAGAACCCAAACGATCCTCATCGGGCGCGGAGCCGCTCGTGCGAAGCGGCGTGGCGGCGGAAATCGCGGGCCCGCGCGGCGGTGTCGGTCCGGCTGTTGTTCGCCCTGAGTATTGTTGGAGCGGCCGTGGCGCTGCTCTGGATGGCGTTTTTGCCGCGGCTGGTGACGGCGCAGTTGGCGCAGCGGACCCGTTTCGGTGTGGCGGTCGAGACGCTCGCGGCCAATCCGTTTAACGGTCGCGTGCAGCTCCAGAACCTGACGCTGGTGAACCCCGTCACGTTTGGGCCGCGCGAGTTCGTGGAACTGCGGCGGTTTGAAGTCGATGTGCAGGTTTTCAGCGGGTTGGGCCGCCGTTGGGTGATCGACGAGCTGACAATCGACCTGCCGTTGCTTGCCATTGTGACCAACACGGATGGCACGACGAACCTGGACCTGTTTCGCGAGCGGCTGGCCGGTGAGGAGGAAAAAAGTGCACGGGCAGCGGCGCGCGAGCGCGAGTTTCTGATCAAGCGCCTGCACGTTCGCGTGGGCGAAGTGCGGTTCATCAACCTCACCGCGCGCCAGCCGCGAGAGCGCCGGATGCCCCTCGAATTTGAATACACGTTCCACAATGTGTCCGATTGGAAACAGTTGCTGGTGCCGGAGTTCTTCCGCCGGGCGGCGGCGTCGGGCGGCGCCTTTGAAGGACTGTTGCCGGAAGACTTGGGACCGACGTTGAGTCGTTGGATGCGAGCCGGTGGGGGGCTGTTTCAGGAGCCCAGCCGGCGGGCGACCGACACGCTGAAATCGCTGTTCGAGAAACTTGAAGATTCCACGAAGCCGTAAATTACTAGCCGGCTTACCATGAGCGAAACCGACCAGTCGAAGGAGCCAAAGGAAGAGCAGAACACGGAAGGTGCCGTGCCGGCTGCTGCCGCGACCGGCGAGAAGAGCGCGGGATCGGCGGCCACGGATTCGGCGAATGCCGCCCCGGGCGGCGCCGATGAGTTGGCCGCGGCCCGCCAGGAGGCAGCCGCCGCCCAGGACCGTTATCTGCGCGCGTTGGCTGATCTTGAGAATTTCCGCCGTCGCAGCGTCCGCGAAAAGGAGGAGCTGCGCGCCTTTGCCGCGGCCCGCGTCGTGGAGGAGTTGCTGCCGGTGATGGACAACTTCGCCTTGGGCCTGACCGCCGCGCGCGCGCCCAACGCGGACGTGTCCACGCTGCTCGGTGGCTTTGAGATGGTCGCCACGCAGCTGAAGACCGCTTTGAGCAACCACGGGCTCAAGGAGGTGAATCCGCAGGGCCAGCCGTTCGACCCCAACCTGCACGAAGCCCTTTCCCAAATCCCGAGCGCGGACGTCGCTGAAGGCCACGTGATCCAAGTGGTGCGCATCGGCTACACCCTCAACGGCCGGTTGCTCCGTCCGGCGGCGGTGGTCGTCTCCGGTGGGGTGCCCGCCGGAAAGGACGCCAGCAGCTAAGCCAAGCCCCCGTCGACAAGACGGGAGTCCAGCCCACCAACATGGCGAAAGAAGACTATTACGAGCTGCTCGGCGTCAGCCGCCAGGCGACCGACGACGAGCTGAAGAAGGCGTATCGCAAGAAGGCCGTGCAGTACCACCCGGACAAAAATCCGGGCAACAAGGAGGCCGAGGAGAAGTTCAAGCAGATCTCCCACGCCTACGAGGTGCTGAAGGACCCGCAGAAGCGCGCGGCGTACGATCGTTACGGTCACGCCGCGTTTGAAGGGCCGGGTGCTGGCGCTGGGCGCGGTCCCATGGGCGGCGGCTTCCACGACCCGTTCGACATCTTCCGGGAAGTGTTTGGCGCCGGTGGCGGTGGTGGCGGCATCTTCGACGAGATGTTCGGTGGTGGGGGTGGCGGCGGCGGTGGGCGCGACGGCTCGGACCTGCGCTACGACCTCGAGATCACCCTCGAGGAGGCGGCGCGTGGGGTGGAGAAGGAGTTGTCCTTTCGCAAAGCCGTGGTCTGCGATCGCTGCGACGGCAGTGGCGCTGAGCCGGGATCAAAGCGCGTCACCTGTCCCACCTGCGGTGGCGCGGGCCAAATTCGGCGTTCCGGGGGCATCATCACGTTTCGGCAAACCTGTCCGACCTGCGGCGGTGCCGGGACGAAGGTCGAGAAGGCTTGCAGTGCCTGCCGTGGAGAAGGCCGCGTCCCGAAAACAACGAAGGTCAACGTCCGCGTTCCCGCCGGAGTCGACACGGGGTCCCGTCTCCGCTCAGTCGGCAACGGTGAAGCCGGTATCGCCGGAGGCGCGGCGGGCGACCTCTACATCGTCCTCTCCGTGCGGGAGCACGAGATCTTCGAGCGGCAGGGGCAGGACCTGTTCTGCGAAATCCCGATCAAGTTTACGCTGGCAACGCTCGGCGGCACGATCGAGGTCCCAACGCTCTTCGGTCGCGCCACGCTCAAGATCCCGGTGGGTACCCAGAGCGGCACCACCTTCCGCTTACGCGGCAAGGGCATGCCCTCGCTGCGGGGCGGCGCCCAGGGTGACCAACTCGTACGGGTTCACGTTGAAGTGCCCACCAGTCTAAGCGGCGAACAGCGCCGCCTGCTCGAGGAGTTTGCCCGCGTCAGTGGTGACGCGGACGAGCCGACCTCCCGCAGCTGGTTCGAGAAGGCCAAGAAGTTCTTTTGAGCGACACGACACGGCATCCCTCCATGTCCTTGGCGGTCGAATCGCTGGAAAACCCCAAGCTGCTCACGCTCGACGCGGCCGTGGCGCAGCGCGCGACGTGGAAGGCGCAGGGCCGGCGGGTGGTGCTGACGAACGGCGTTTTTGATCTCCTGCACACCGGCCACCTGTATTCGCTTCAGCGGGCGCGGCAGTTGGGCGATGTGCTGGTGGTGGCGCTCAACAGCGACGCCAGCGTGAGGGCGTTGAAGGGCCCGCGGCGGCCGGTGCAGTCGGAACAGGAGCGCGCGTATGCGCTCGCCGCGACGTGGTTCGTCGACGCGATGGTCATCTTCAGCGAGCCGCGACTCACACCGGAGATTCAGGCGCTGCAGCCGGACGTGTATTGCAAGGCGGGCGACTACACGCTGGAGAAACTGGACGCGGGCGAACGGGCGGCGCTCGAAGCCGCTGGGGCGCAGATCACGTTTCTGCCTTTTCTGCCCGGCTTCAGCACCACGCGGTTGATCGAGCGGATCAAAGCCGCGGGAGGACTTTGACATGCGTGTGGTGATCCTTGGCTCCGGCCGCGGCTCGAATGCCGAGGCGATCCTGAAAGCCCAGCAGGCCGGGCAGCTCGGCCGCGCGGAGGTCGTGCAGATCTTCTCGGACCAGCCGAATGCGGGCATCCTCGCGCTCGGCCAGCGCTATGGCGTGCCGGCGAACTTCATCGATCCGGCGCCGTTCAAAACCAAACTCGATGGCGCGGCCGAGCAGCACTACCTCGCCGCCATCACGGCGTGCGAACCGGACCTGATCGTCCTGGCCGGCTTCATGCGCGTGCTGAAGATGCCGTTCCTGCAGGCTTTTGAGGGCAAGATCATCAACCTGCACCCGAGCCTGCTGCCGAGTTTCCCGGGGTTGGATGCAATCGGGCAGGCTTGGCGACGCGGCGTGAAGATCACCGGCTGCACCGTGCACCAGGTGACGATCGACGTCGACGGCGGCCCCATCCTGGACCAGGCCGCCGTGCGTATTGACGAGAACGATACGCTGGAGGCGTTGGCCGCGAAGGTGCATGAGGCGGAGCACGCCCTGCTGCCCGCAGTGATCGCGCGGCTGAGCCTGCCGCGGCGCTAAACCACGCCGCGCTTGCGCGCGCCCGCGGGTCGGGCGATGATGGGCGTTCCATGAGCATCAAGGTCTTCGTCGACGGTTCGGAAGGCACGACCGGACTGCAAATTCACGAGCGCCTGGCGGAGCGCGCCGACGTGACGCTGCTCACGATCGACCCGGGGCGGCGCAAGGATCCGGCGGCGCGGGCCGAACTTTTGAACGAGGCGGACGTGGCCTTTCTCTGCCTGCCGGACGACGCCGCGCGGGAATCGGCCGCGCTGGTCCAAAATGACCGCACCGTGGTGATCGACGCCAGCACGGCTCATCGGGTGGACCCGGCGTGGGCCTATGGTTTGCCGGAACTCGGACCGGACTACCGGGAGCGGGTGCAAACCTCGAACCGGATCGCCAACGTGGGCTGTCATGCCGCGGCCTTCGTACTGGCGGTGCGTCCGCTCGTGCGACGCGGGCTGGTGCCGGCCGATTTTCCGCTCAGCGCGTTCTCGCTTACTGGATACAGTGGCGGGGGCAAAAAGATGATCGCGGCCTACGAGGGCGACGGAGCGCGTTCGGCTTTGCGCAGCCCGCGTCCGTATGCGCTCGGCCTGACCCACAAACATCTGCCGGAAATGCGGGTGCATGGTGGACTGTCTCAGTCACCGCTCTTCACGCCAGTCGTCTCCAACTTTTACCAGGGTCTCGCCGTCACCGTGCCGCTGCCGCTGGCGCAGTTGCCCGGCCGGCCGAGTCTCACCGCTCTTCACGCCGCATTGGCCGAAGCCTATGCCGGCGCGCAGTTCATCCGAGTGCTCGCGCTGGGCGATGAAGCCAACCTCGATGAAGGTGCGTTCGATATCCAGGCCTGCAACGGCACGAACCGCGCGGACGTCCTCGTGAGCGGTCACGCCGGCCAGGCGGTGGTGATCGTCCGGCTCGACAATCTGGGCAAGGGTGCCTCCGGCTCGGCCGTGCAGTGCATGAACCTCCGGATGGGCTGCGACGAAGGCGCCGGTCTCAAGGTGGCATGAGTGACCTGTTTGAAATCAAAGCGGAGCTGCCGTTCAGCGATGTCGATTCCGTCGACGAGCAGCTGCTGGAACTGGGCGAGCCCCGTTGGAGCGTTTTTCAGGACATCCTGATTCAGAAGGCGTGGGTCGTCGGGATCTTTGAAGGCGCCTCCGAGGCGCAGGCGGCGTGGGATCGACTCCGGCCTTTGGTGCCCGGCGCGTCCGACGCGGTGGTGCGCGCCCTCGCTCCGGCGGATTGGCGCGACAGCTACAAAGCTCATTTCCGCGCGTGGCGCTGCGGGCGACTGCATTGGGTGCCGATCTGGGAAAAGGAATCGTACGCTCTCCCGGCCGGTGAGGTGGCGCTATGGTTGGATCCCGGTCTGGCCTTCGGGACCGGCAACCACGAAACGACCCGGTTGTGCTGTGAATATCTTGTCGCTTGGGCGGAGCGGGCCGCGTCAAACGCGCGGATCGTCGACGCGGGCTGTGGCTCGGGCATTCTCGCCCTTTCGGCCGCGCGACTCGGGTTCACCGATGTGCGCGGCTTCGACAACGATCCCGAGGCGGTGCGCGTCAGTGAGGAGAACGCGGTGCTCAACGCTCTCGGTGGACGCGTGCGTTTTGAAACGGCGGACCTGATCAGCGGGTTGGCGGATGCGCAGGCCGATCTCGTGCTGGCGAACATCCAGGCGGATGTCCTGATGCAGTTCGCCCAGCCCCTGCTGGCAGCGGTGGCGCCGGGCGGTTCACTTTGCCTGAGCGGGATTCTGGCACGCGAGCGTGCCACGGTGGAGGAGGCGTTTCGAGCGCTTGCGCCCGATTGGCGCATCGACACCCGTGACCTCGGCGAGTGGTCGGCCGTGCACCTGGAGCGCCCGACGGCCTGAGCAGGTGTCGTTGCGGATGAGTTACAACGCGGCCAGGGCCGCGGAGCGCATGACCTCGACCGGTACCTGCGCGTCCGTCCAGAGTTCGAGCGCGCGCACGCCTTGGTGCACGAGCATCGACATGCCATTGGCGTACGGCAGCCCGAGTTGCGCGGCCTGCTGCAGCAACCGGGTGCGCGGCGGATTGTAGATCATGTCGTAAACGCCGGCGGGAACGGGCAGCCGCGACAGGTCGAGCGGCAGGGGATCTTCTGCTTTCAAACCCGCGCTGGTGGCGTTGATGACCAATGCTCCGGCCGGCACGTCGTTGGGGATCTCGGCCGGATCAAAACCACGCACGGGGATGTTTCCGGCCAGTGGACGAATGGCGTCGAGCAACGCTTCGCGGTTCGCCGCCGTGCGGTTCGCGATGTGCAGGGAGGCGCACTGCTGCCGCAGACACTCCACGGCCGCGCCACGTGCGGCGCCGCCTGCGCCCAGGAGGACGATCGCCTGCCCCGCGAGGGGGCGCCCCAGCGCCTCGAGCACGGCCGTTGCGAGGCCGTAGCCATCGGTATTGAAGCCGCGCCAACCGGTCGGCGTTCGGCGGAGTGTATTCACGGCGCCGATCACCTGCGCGCCCGGATCGATCTGCTCGACCAGGCCGAAAGCCAGGACCTTGTGCGGCACCGTCAGGTTCAAGCCATGAAATCCCGCCTGGTGGAGCCGGGGCAGCGCGTTGGCCAGATCATCCGGCGGAACGTCGAACCGGAAGTATTTCCACGTTCGATACCGGGCGTCGCGGCCCGCCATCACCTCCAGCGCCGCGTTGTGCATCGGCGGGCTGATGGAGTGGCCGATCGGGTGCCCGAGCACCGCCAGGGCCGTGCCGGGGAAGGACCAGTTCGAAAGCTCAGCGAGCGTGAGGGTGGGCGCCACGTCGCATCATGGCGACGATCCCGCCGGGCACGACAACGCAAAAACGCGCGGCCGGCCTACAGCGTGTGACGCTCGTACGTCGCGTCGAACTCGGCCACGAAGCCGGCGAACATGCGCGCCCGGTCCGCCTCGCCGGCCGACTCGTAATGATTGGCAAGGTTGCGGCAGGAGCGGCAGAGCACTTCGCGCACCGGGGTGGGCGCGAGGTCGCTCAACTTCGGGGTGAGATCGTGCGACCGCAGGAACTGCATGATTTCCTCCGGCGTGCGGAAGACGCCGCCGTCGAATGCGTCGATGAAGAACGGCCGGTCCTCCACGTAGCAGCCGATCATGAAGTGACCGGGCAGGCCGACCGGCTCCAGTTCCAGGCCCAGCCGGTGTCCAACGAGCAAATACACGGTGCAGAGCGAAATCGGAATGCCCTTGTGGCGCGCGAGCACCTGATCGAGGAAGCTGTTGTCCGGGTCCGTGTACTCCTCGACGTTTCCGCGGAAGCCGTATTCGTGGTACAGCACGCGATTCATGACGCGGCACTTTTCGCGGATCGAGGCGGGTTCGACGATCAGCTCGCGGCAGCGCGCGGCCAGTTGGTCCAATCGCTGGCAGCAGTCGCCGGCATCCAGGTCGGGACGGACGGTGCGCGCGAGCAGCAACGCGCCCGTTTCCAGCTCGTAGTTCAGCGAACGGATGAAGGTGCGAAACTCCTCCACCGGATCCGAAACCTTGAGTTCCTCGAGAAACCAGCGGGCGTGCCACGCGAGCGGCCGGTTCGAGCCTTCGGCGATCTCGCGCAGGAAAGCCACCGCCGCCGGGCCCAGCGTACCAAAACGTGCCATCAATCCACGCCGCACCGCCGGGCTCGCATCATCGAGCAGGCTGCGAAGCGCTTCGCGCTCGGCCGGGTTGAGGGAGTTGGGTGTCACGGCACGCAAGGGAAGGTAGACTGGCAGGTCGCGCAACCCGGAAAGCCTATTCCATGCCGTGCGAAAACGCGCGCGGCGCGGCATGAAACCGACGAAAAAACGCTTCAGCGCGCGCCGAAGAGAGCGGTGCCCACGCGCACTTGCGTGCTGCCGGCGGCGATCGCGGCCTCGAGGTCACCGCTCATGCCCATCGACAATTCCGACAGGCTGACGGCGAAGCGTGCCGCGAGGTCATCGCGCACTTCGCGCAGCGTGTTGAACGTGCGTTCGGCCACCGCCGGGTCGTCCGAGAGGGGCGCGATCGTCATGAGCCCGTCGACCTGCACGTGCTCACGTTGCAACGCGGCTTCGAGCAGTCGGGGGGCGTCCTCCAGTTCCGCCCCAAACTTGTTCGGATCGCGGCCGGCGTTGATTTGCAGCAGGATTTTCAACCGCCGCTCATTTTCCGCCGCCGCTTGGTTCAGGCGATCAAGCAGCTTTTCGCTGTCGACGCTTTGCACCCGATCAAAGTGAGCCGCGGCCAGTTTCGCTTTGTTCGACTGCAGGTGTCCGATCAGCTCCCAGCGCAGGGCCCGCGCCGGGGAATCGCAGTCGCGGCGTTTCTCCACGCCTTCCTGGACTCGATTTTCGCCGACGGCGTGCAGGCCGATCTGCGCGGCGAGCGCCGGCGCCCAAGGGCCGTGCGTCTTGGTGACGGCCAGCAACTCGACCGACGCCGGGTCGCGCCCTGCCTTGGCGCACGCATTCGCAATCTGTGTACGAATGTTATTAGTGCGGCGTGTGAACTCCTCCAACGACAAGGACATTTTTAGGTGCTTTAATCGTTTGCCTTGGGATAAGCAGTCTTTATACTGGCTCGAAACAACGCCATCCTCATGCAAGTTGAGAACTTCAAAATCTTCGCGGATCTGGTCGAAACCAAGAGTTTTTCGAAGTCAGCCAAGATCAATGGTATCACCCAGTCTGCGGTCAGCCAGCAGGCTCGAGCGATGGAGCGGCATTTTAAGACGCTGCTGATTGATCGGAGCCAAAAGCAGTTCCAACTCACGCGAGAGGGTCAGCGCGTTTACGAATCAGCGAAAGAGCTCCTGCACACCTACGACAAGCTGCTCTCCGAGTTGCAGGAAATGAAGAAGGTGATCAGCGGGACGATTCGCATCTCGACGATCTACTCGATCGGGCTGCACGAGCTGCCGCCGTACATCAAACGGTTCCTGCATGACTTCCCGTCGGTCAACGTGCGCGTCGAGTATCGCCGTTCGAACCTCGTGTACGAGGACATCCTGCACAACTCGGTCGACTTCGGCTTGGTGGCGTTTCCGGTGAAGCAGCGGCAGATCGAAGCGCTGCCGTTCCGTAATGATCACCTCGTCCTGATCACGCACCCACAACATCCATTGGCGCGTCGCGGGACGGAGGTGGAGTTGCGGGAGTTGGCAGGGCTGAAGTTCATCGGTTTTGATCCGGACATTCCGACGCGCAAGGCGGTCGATCAGATCTTCCGCGATCACAAGCTGGAGATCGAGCCGGTGATGGAGTTCGACAACATCGAGACGGTAAAGCGGGCCGTCGAGATCGACCACGGCGTGGCGATTGTGCCTCAAGCGACGGTCCAGCAAGAGTCTGGGCAAGGCTCCTTGGCGATTCTGCATTTCAAGGGGCGTGACTTTACCCGCCCGCTGGCCATCCTGCACCGCAAAGGCCGTGTGCTCACTCCAGCCATGCGCAAGTTCATCGAGACGCTCGGACTCAACCTGCCCGACCCGAAGGAGCATTGAGGCACCGCGCCGTCCGGCGCTCGGCCCCTCGTGTCGGGGTTTAGCGGGTTCTCAGGTTGGAGGTGGGGGGCGCTGCCTGGCGAGGGACGGCTGTGCCTCCAAAGGCCGGTGGACGTTCAGCTTGCGCGACTGCCAGCGGACGGAATTTCGCTGTTTGCGGGCGGTGGGTGAGCGGAACCGGCCGGTTCGCCTTGGGTCTGCGCCGTCCACTTCGCGGGGTGCCGCTCCCTTGTGATGGGCAAACAAATCGACCGATGGACGAACTGATCCTCGCCCTGTATTTAATGACTCTCGTGGGCCTCGCGTTCTTCGGGGCGCACCGGCTCAAGATGCTTTGGCTGTACTGGCGCACGTCGCGCCGCCCGGCGCCCCTGCCACCGCCGCTGCCCGCGGATTTACCGAAGGTCTGCATCCAGTGCCCACTCTACAATGAACCGCTCGTCGTCGAGGCGTTACTCGACCACGTGAGCGCGATCCGCTGGGCGGAAGATCGGTTGGAAATTCAAGTCCTGGACGACTCCACGGACGAGACGTCGGCGATCATTGAACGATGGTTGTCCGCACATCCGGAGAAGGCGCGGGTCGTGCGGCACATCCGGCGGCCGCATCGGGTGGGCTACAAGGCCGGTGCGCTGGCCTACGGCATGGAGCGCACCGAGGCGGAGTTTTTTGCGGTGTTTGACGCGGACTTCCGGCCGGCGCCGGATTTCCTCGAGGTGCTGATGCCGCACTTTGGTTCGGCGGAGGTCGGCGTTGTCCAGGCGCGATGGGAGTTCGCCAACCGCAACGCGAGTCTGCTGACGCGTTTCCAGGCGGTGTTCCTCGATGCCCATTTTGTGGTGGAGCAGGCCGCGCGCGCCGGGTCCCAGTTGTTTTTCAACTTCAACGGCACGGCGGGCATTTGGAGGCGCCGCGCGCTCGAGGCGGCCGGTGGTTGGACGTCGGATACCGTGACGGAGGACCTCGACGCCAGCTATCGCGCCCAGTTGCGCGGCTGGCGGTTTGTTTATCTCGACCGTTACACGGTGCCGTCGGAACTGCCGGAGAATCTCACGGCTTTCAAATCGCAGCAGCGCCGCTGGACCAAGGGTGGCATTCAGGTCGCGCGCAAGCTGCTGCGGACGGTCCTCGCGAGCAACGTGTCCGGCCGGGTGAAATGGGAGGCGTTCAGCCATCTGACCATCGGATTTGTTCATCCACTGCTGGTGGCCTTTTCGCTCCTCTTCGTCCCGTACCTGTACCTCTTGGGCGGGCAGCTGCACGGCCCCTGGTTATGGTTCAATCCGGCCGTGGTCGTGCTGGCGGGCGGCACTTCGGTGGCGTTCTACGTGACCGGGCAATACTTCCGGCGGCACGAGTGGTTTGAGGGCGTGCGTTGGCTGTTGGCCGCGCCGTTCGTCATGTCGTTTGGGCTGGCGATGAGCGTCACACTGTGCGCGGCGGTGATTGAAGGGTTGCTCAGCGAAGGAGGGGAATTTGTCCGCACACCGAAGGGTGGCCGCGCGGTGAGCGGCCGCAGCCTCGTCGGGCGACTGCGGAGCCGGGCGCTGTTTGCGACGATCACGTTGTGCGAAATCGGCCTCGGCGCGCTCATGCTCACCGGGGCGATCTACTTTGAAATGCGAGATCTCGACTACATCGCGTGTGTGCTGCTGTTAAAGGCGCTCGGTTTCCTCGGCATCGCGGCGCTCTCGTCCAGCGACCTCATTCCGCGGGCCGTTCCGGCGCGGGCTTGACCTCTGACGCGGCGTGCGTCGGTTGGGTGTCATGATCTCGCGCTCTTTTCTCCGGTGGGTCGGTGTGATCGCAGCCAGCGCGCTCCTGTTCGGATGCAGCCGTCAGGAGCAGTCCGCGTCAGCCGAAGCAGGCTCCCGGGCGCAGGGTGCGGTCGCTTTGGAGGATCTCGGAGCGGCCCCGACGTGGGAGCTCCAGAGCCCGGACGGTCAGCCGGTGCGCTTCGCTGATTTGAAGGGTAAGGTGGTGGTGGTCGACTTCTGGGCGACCTGGTGTCCGCCCTGCATCAAGGAGATCCCCGGGTATGTGGATCTGCAGGAGAAGTATCGCGACCGTGGTTTGGTCATCGTTGGCATCTCGTTGGATCAGCAGGGCCCGGGAGTCGTTCGAACCTTCATGGAGCGGAATAAGATCAATTATCCGATCGCCATGGGTGACCAGGACGTCGTGGATGCGTTTGGCGGCGTGGAAGGCATCCCCACCACTTTCCTGATCGATCGAGAAGGACGCATCCGGCACCGCAAGGTCGGCGCGATGGAGCAATCCGAGTACGAGCCCATCATCAGCTCGCTGCTGTAATGGGTCTGCCGCAAGGATCCCTGCGCTCGCGGGTCCGTGCTCGCACGATCACGGCGGTGCAGGGTGGCCGCGAGCTCGTGTGGGTCGCGCCTGCGGTGGCGCTGTGATCGCTTAAGCTCTCAAGAATAAGGGCCCGCCGATAACCCCTAACGGCGGGCCCACTATTTTCTCACCGGGCTTTGCGGCCCGGCGTCCATGTTACCCCAAGACCCAGGCTAAGCCCGGGCTTTGAATGTTCGGAGCTATTTTAGCACTGGCCGTGCCAAGCTGCGGTCGCCACGAACGACCGCGGTGAAGAGCGACGCGGTTGGCCGCTTTCGCACACGATTGGACGAAATTGGCCAGCCCGGCGGGGGCGGACGAAGGGACTTGCGGGCGTTAATGCGCAGAGTAGGGCGCCAGCCGGCACAGGTCTTCGGCCACCACGCGGTCGCTGCGGCAGCGCGGGACCTTGTGCTGCGCGCCGCCGCGGCTGGTTGCCTGCATCCATTCCTCAAATACGCCGGGCATGACGAGTCGCGCGACCGGCGCGTCCACGATGCCTTGGGCGCGCCGGGTTTCATAACGGGCACAGGTGCGCCGCAGCTCCCGGTCGAGTTCCTGGACGATCACCGGGCCGGTTGGTGTTTCCACCGTGCCCGGCTTCAGTTCGATCCACCACTCGTGGCATCCACGCGTGGCGCGGCCCGGCTGGGCGGCAAAGTACGGAGCGACGTGGAAATTGACGATCCGCCAGTTGTGACGCTGGCAAACCGTCGTCAGCGCTTCGGTGACGTCCTTCTCCTGCACGGCTTCGCCGAAGGCGTTGAGCTGCAGGGCGGTCCGCCCAACGTACACCAGCCGCGGCGGGTCGACCGACAGGAACCGCACGATGTCCCCAAGCACGTACCGGCACAACCCGCCGGGGGTTGTGAGGACGAGCACGTAGTCCGTGTTGGCCTTGATCGCGCCGATCGGAAGCGCCTTGGGACCCAGGGCGTCGAGCCGCCCGGCTTCAAAGTCCGGCAGCGGTATGAATTCGAAGAATACACCCGCGTCGGTCAGCAGGCGCAGGCCGGCGGCGGATTCTGCTTCCTGAGTGGCGATAAACGCCTCCGTGGCAGCGAAGACCTCATGAAACGTGACACCCGGTCCGGCGGCTTGCCGCAGTTGCTCGGCGTAGGGGCCAAGCGGCAGCCCGCCATGAAAGACGCATTCGAGCTGGGGCCACCGGTGTTGCAGTGTTGGGGGGGCGTCACTGCGGTCGCCCGGCTCGGGGGCGGTTTGTGCCCACCGCAGCAGGCTGGAGGGTAGGCCGGCGAGGGCGCACACCTCGCTCAGCGGCGATCCTGAGACCGCCCCGGCCTCTGCGTCCGTCGGAGCAACGGTGCCGTGCACCGACTCGTAGTAGTGCTTCTCCACCCACGCGGGCAGATGGCGCGCCAGAATCCGGCTGACGGGTGCTGCCGCCGGATCGTCGGCAAAGGCCGCGGTCGGGACCGGCCAGCCGTCAAGGACGAGATGCCGCCCACGGAACACACCGGACTGCGCCACCCGCCCATGGTAGTGCAGCAGCGTTTGGAAACACGCCCGGTGAAAATGGTCCAGCAGGGCCGGAGTGACCGGCAGTTGTTTGACGGTCCCGCAGGTGCCGGCGGTTGAAGCGAAGAGCTGGCAGGCGCCAGGCCAGAGCACGCCGCTTTCGCCGCGTCGCATCCGCTCGATGAAGGGCAGGAAGTTCTCGTAGCGCCGTGGTGGCACGCGCTGCTGCCACTCTGGATACGTGAGGTGAGGCGAAAGGCCGTAATGACGGCCGAACGCCGTGCGACTCAACTCGCGCAACAGTTGCCGCCGGGTTCCCTCCTGTTGGCGGCTGGCTACTCCGGTCCGGCGATAGGCATGCCGCTGCCGCGCGGCCAAGACCGCGGCACCGAAGGCGACCAACTTTTTCGGTGGGACCAGCATCGCACCTCCTGTTGAGGCAGGCGACCCGGGCATGGGCAGCAAGCCCATTTCCCGCGCCCGCCGCTGCCTTACAGGGTTTTAGCCAGCTTTGGCCGGTCAGCGCGTCTGCGCATCGTCCGGATGGGGAGGACGCGGCTGGCTCAACGACCGTTCACCGTCAGTTCAACCCCATTGCGCTCGCGGTCGAGCGCGGGGCTGTACGGGGCGGGCTTGAAGTGTAGCGGCGCCTCGGACGCCCGCTCGACGCGCGTCCGGACCGGCCGCGTCGGCTGCACGGACACGGGCGTCGCGGCCGGCACAAACGTGGCGGGGGCGCGGGTGGTGGCGGCAGCGGAGGGAGTGATTGCCTTCTTCGAGACCAGTGCGCTGAGGCGGCCGGAGATCGCCTGCAACTCGACCGCTTGGGCGGAGAGTTCCTCGGCGGCGCTGGCGGTTTCTTCCGCGTGAGCGGCCGCGCCCTGCGTGGTCTTGTCGAATTGCGACATCGCCACGTTGACCTGCGTCACGCCGGTCGACTGCTCCTTGGAGGCCGTTGCGATCTGCGCCACCAGTGTATCCACTTCGCGGATCTGCTGGAGGATGTTGTCGAGGCTGTGGCCGACCTGCTTGGTCAGCTCGCCGCCCTGATCGCTCTTGGTCACGGAGTTCTCGATCAGTTCCGCGGTCTCGCGGGCGGCCTGGGCCGCACGCTGGGCGAGGTTGCGCACCTCATCGGCCACGACGGCAAACCCGGCGCCGTACTCACCCGCGCGGGCCGCTTCCACCGCGGCGTTCAGCGCGAGGATGTTCGTCTGAAAGGCGATCTCGTCGATGGTCTTGATGATCCGCGAAATGTCGCTGCCGGCGCCCTTGATCGCCTCCATCGCCACGTTCAGGTCGCGCATCTGCTGCGCGCCGGTCTCGGTGATTTCCCGTGCGGCCTGCGAAAGCTGTCGCGCCCGCTCCGCGTTCTCTGAATTCTGGCGCGAAAGCCCGGCTGTCTGCTCGATGGTCGCGCTGACTTCTTCGATGCCGGCGGCCTGTTCGCTCGCGCCGTTGGCCAGCGACTGGCTGGACGCGGCGACCTGACTCGACGCACTGGCCGTCTGATCCGCCGCGGCGGACAGTTGCCCGGCCAGGTTTTTGACCAGGCGCACGAGATTGCGCGCGATCAGCACGCCGACACACGCCCCGATGGCGCACGCGGCCACCCCGATGATCAGACTCCAGAAGGCGAAGGTTTCGCTCGCGGCCGAGGTGGCCTCACTCAGGTCGTTGCCGACGACTTCCGTTTGCTCCGCCAGATGAGTCTGGGCCTCGATGTAGGTGGTGATCGCCGGACGGAACTCGGTCACGAGAATGTTCTCGGCGGCGGTGTGATCGCCCTGTTTCAAAGTTTCAAAAAGGTGCTGGCTCGCGGCCTGAAACGGTCCACGGGCCTGTTCAACGCCGCGGCGCAGCGCCTCCAGGCGCGGTTCCACCGGCAACGCGTCGATCTCCGCGTAGTGTTCGGTGATCCGGGCACCGGCTTTCTTGAAGCGCTCGTGATTCGAAGCCGCCACAGCGGTGTCCTGGGTGTAGAACGCCTCGAACACGGCTCCACGCTGGTCGACCAGATCCAGCGCGATGTTCTGCAGGACGTTCAGCCGCTTCGAGGTTGTATCCAGCAGTTCACTATAGCGACCGTCCGTGCGACGGATCGCAACTTGAGTCAGCACGGTGCTGGCGATCAGGAACGATCCCAACAAAGCGACCAGCACGGCCAGCCGTGCGCCCAGCGTAAGCGTAGTCTTCATCTAGAGTTTCTGAAATACACTCCTAGATCGGCCAAGCGGTCGGCCAACCTGCGCTTATCTTGCGATAACGTTAGGGAATGTTTGCCCGCCCGGCGTAGTGAGTTGCCGCCCGCCTGAGGGCTTTCCCCCGGGACGCCGGCGCATGCTTCCTAGACCTGAGCTTTTCGGAACCGGCGGACCGCGAAGGCCATGAAGAAGGTGCCGAGGGCTACCAGTCCGGCGAGCTGCGGCCAGAGGACATCGAACCCGACTCCTTTGAGAAAAACCCCGCGGATGATCACGAGGTAGTAACGGAGCGGATCCAGCAGCGTGAGCCACTGGATCGCTTCCGGCATGTTGGAGATCGGATAGATGAAGCCCGACAGCAGCATGGCCGGATAGAAAATGAAGAACGTGGTCATCATGGCCTGCTGCTGCGTCTCGCTGACTGTTGAGATGAAGAGCCCGATTCCGAGCGTGCTGAGGAGGAAACAACCGGACCCCAGCAGAAGGAAGAGGAAGCTCCCGCGGATTGGCACGCCGAACCAGAACACGCCGACCAGCGTGACGAGCACCACGTCGGCGAAACCAATCACGACGAACGGCGCGAATTTCCCCAGGATGAACTCGATGGGGCGTATTGGCGTCACCATGACTTGCTCGATCGTGCCGGCCTCTTTCTCCCGTACGATCGCCATGCTGGTCAGCATCAGGCTGATCAACATCACCAGTACTGCCATCACTCCGGGGACGAAGTAGTGGCGGCTTTCCAAGTTGGGATTGAACCACGCGCGTGGGCGCAGATCGACCTGTCCGGCGACGACGCGTCCGCCTGCCCGTTCGGTGGCCTGCAGCAGGAGCTCACGACTGTAACCTTGCGCGATCACCGCGCTGTAGTTGAGCACCAGCCGCGCCGTGTTGGAGTCGGACCCGTCGACAATCAGCTGGACCGCAACCGGCCGCCGTCCCCGCAGGGCATCAGCAAAGCCGGCGTTGATCTGGAGGATCGCCGCGGCGCGTGCGGCATCCATCCCTTGTTGAGCCTCTTCAAACCGGGGCGTCTCGAGCACGGCATCAAAATAGTCCGAACCCGTAAACGCCGCGATCAACTCACGGCTGGCGGGCGTCTGGTCGTGGTCCACGACGGCCAGCCGGACGTGCCGAACATCCATCGTCACCGCGTATCCAAAAATCAACGTCTGCAGCACCGGCACGCCAAAGATCACCAGCCGCATGCGCGGGTCCCGAAAGACCGAGCGGAACTCTTTGCGAAGCAGTGCGAGGATCCGTTCCCACATGGTCAGAGGATGCGTTTCCGGAATGCGCGAATGGCCAAGGTTGTCACGATGATGGCGAAAATGATGAGGAAGACGGCATCACTCCAAAGTGTCTCCAAACCAACGCCGCGTAGATAGATCCCTTTGACGAGGGCCACGAAGTAACGAGCCGGCACGATGTAGGTGATCGCCTGGACCGGGGCCGGCATGTTCTCGATCGCGAACATAAAGCCGGAGAGCAGGAAGGCCGGCAGAAACGTGGACACCATGGCGAGCTGACTCGCCAGCAACTGCTGTCGCGCCAGCGTGCTGATCAGAATGCCCTGGGCGAGGGTGCCGACGAGGAACACGGCGGCCATGCTGAAGAGCAGGACCACACTGCCCCGCAGGGGAACGTCAAAGAGCTCCACCGCCATGACGACCGCGAGCAGGACGTCGAACAGGCCAATCACCAGATAGGGCAGCAACTTGCCGAGAATCAGTTCAGACGCCGTCACGGGCGTGGCGATCAACTGCTCCATCGTGCCGCGTTCCCATTCGCCTGCGACGGTGAGCGAGGTCAGCAGGGCAGCGATGAGGCCGAGGATCACTGCGATCAGGCCTGGGATGATGAAGTTCTTCGACTCGAGATCAGCGTTAAACCAGACGCGCGGCCGCAGTTCGAACCCGGGTTTTGGTGGCGATACGCCCGCGCGTAGTTGTTGATCAACCACAATGGCCGTGTTGAATGCGGCGGTGATGGACTGCACGTAACCGAGTACGATCGCGGCAGTGTTCGAGTCCGAGCCGTCGAGCACGACCTGCACCGGCGCAGTCCGGCCCGCTCCGAGCTGGTCGGCGAAGTCCGGCGGGAGCACGACAGCAGCGAGTGCCGTCCGCCGGTCGATCGCGTCCATCAGTTCTCTCTCGTTGGACAGCTGACCTCGGAGGTCAAAGTAGCGGGATCCCGTGAGGTGGGACGCGAACTCCCGACTGAGCGGGGTGTTGCCTTGGTCCCAGATGACCAGCGGAACGCGGTCCACATCGAGCGTCAGGGCGTATCCAAACAGCACGATCATCATCAGCGGAATGCCGATGGCCAAACCCAGGCTGCGCGGGTCGCGGCGGATGTGCAGCGCCTCTTTCCGCGCGATAGCGGTCAAGCGTCGCAGGTTCATGGCTTCACCACCCTGGTTTGTTGATCCGCTTGATCATGTGCCTCGATCAGCGAAACGAATACCTCCTCCAGCGACGGCATCGCCGGTTCGATACTCCGCACCGCACAGCCGGCGCGCTCCACCCGTTTCTTGACCACATGCTCGTCACCACGCTCCCGCAATGTGAGCTCCAGCGTGTCACCGCGCATCCGGACGGCGCTGACTGCCGGATCCGTTTCCAGCGCGGCTGCGGCGGCGGCCGGCGCGTTGCATCGGACGTTGTAGAGTCGCCCCGCCTGGTGGCGGTGTTGCAACGCACGCGGTGAATCGAGTGCGATGAGCTGGCCCCGAAAGACGATGCCGACGCGGTCGCAGTACTCCGCTTCCTCCATGTAGTGGGTGGTCACGAGAATCGTGACCCCCGATTCCGCCAGGGTGTAGATCAGGTCCCAAAACCGGCGCCGGCTCAGCGGATCCACGCCGGAGGTGGGTTCGTCGAGAAATAGGATCGAGGGCTGGTGAAGGACCGCGCAACCAAGCGCGAGGCGCTGTTTCCAGCCACCGGCGAGTTCGCTCGTACGGGTGCGGCGCCGTTCCTTCAGGTCGGCCATCTCAAGAGCCCATTCCTTGCGTGCTCCGCGTTCGCTCCGCGGGACGCGGTAAATGCCGGCGTAGAAGTCGAGGTTCTCCTCCACTGTCAGCTCGTCGTAGAGCGAAAACCGCTGGCTCATGTAGCCGATGCGGGTCTTGATCCGCTCCGTTTCGCGGACGATGTCGAAGCCTGCCACGCGTCCGCTGCCACCGCTTGGTCGCAGCAGGCCGCAGAGCATCCGGATCGTGGTCGATTTCCCGGCTCCGTTCGGGCCGAGCAAACCGAACACTTCTCCACGGCGCACGGAGAACGTCAGGCCTGCCACGGCGGTAAAAGCACCAAACCGCTTTTCCAAACCTCGCACCTCAATCGCGGTGCGATCCGATTCCGCCGTCGTTGTCATCTGGTGGCTCCGTTGGCGGGTGGTGCGGCGGGTTGACCAAGCAGGACCAGAAAAACGTCTTCGAGCGACGGCGCGATCCCCTCGACGGCACGCACCGTCCACCCGGCTTCCTGCGCCCACCGTCGGATGAGCGTCTCAGCATCGTCCGGCCCTCCGGTGATGTGCACACGTTCTCCGAACAAGCCCACGGATGCCTTGGGCCACTGTTCTCGCAGACGACCCGCCAGTCGGCGTGGCGCGTCGGTTCGGACCTCGAGCAGCCGGCCGGGTAAAAGCGCCTTGATCTCCGCCGGTGTGCCATGGGCCATCCGGCGTCCCTGGTGGAGCAGGCTCACGCGATCGCAGCGCTCGGCTTCGTCCAGATACGAAGTGGAAACCAGAATCGTGACGCCATCGCGCCGCAACTCACGCAGGATCACCCAGAAATCGCGGCGCGACACTGGATCCACGCCGTTGGTGGGCTCATCCAACAACAGGACCTGTGGCGTGTGCACGAGTGCGCACGCCAGGCCGAGCTTTTGTTTCATGCCACCTGACAACCGGCCGGCTCGCCGATCGCTGAATGGCGTCAACTGGCTGAAGCCGAGCAAACGCGAGAAGAGCGGCCCGCGCCCGTGGCGGGGCACGCCTTGGATGTCGGCGTAGAACGACAGGTTTTCGCGCACCGTCAGGTCCGGGTAAAGGCCGAAGCGCTGGCTCATGTATCCAATTTTCTGCTTCACGGCTTCGGGCGTGCGGACAACGTCGCACGCCGCGACGTTCACCTGCCCGGCGGTGGGAGGCAGGATGCCGGCGAGCATGCGCAGCGTGGTGGTCTTTCCGCTCCCGTCCGGCCCCACCAACCCGTGAATCTCTCCCGGTTCAACCGAGAGCTCGAGCGCCTCCACGGCGATCGTGCTGCCGAAAGTGCGTCGCAGAGCGTGCGTGACGATCGCAGCCATGGTGGCGCGCGGGGCGGCTTTATTCCGTCGGACGGGGAACGATCACGTCGGCCGGCATGCCAGGCTTCAGCAGGCCCTCCGGGTTGTCGACGTAGACCTTGAGGCGATACACCAATCGGACGCGTTCCTTCTCGGTTTGAACGGACTTCGGGGTGAACTCGGCTTCCGCGGCGATGAACCCAATCGTGCCCGTGAAGACGCGGTCCGGGAAGGTGTCGATGCGGATGTCGACGGATTGGCCGTGCCGCAGATGGCCCAAATCCACTTGGTTCACAAAGGTGCGAACCCATGGCCGAGCGAGGTCGCCGACAGTGACCACCGGCGTGCCAGCCGCGACGATTTCGCCGGGCTCCGCGTGGTGCGCGAGCACGACCCCATCGAGCGAACTCATCAGTTCAGTGTAGCCTAGTCGGGCTTCCGCCAACGCCACGCCGGCGCGAGCTTGCGCGGTCCGGGCACGGGCCTGCTCGATCACCTCCGGACGCGGCCCTGCGCGCAGGAGCTGCCATTGCTCCGCGGCCACACGGGCCTGGGCCTCTGCGACCCGGGCCTCGGTCTGGACCAACTCCAGGTCGCGCTGCGAAATGACCTGCTGTGACGCGAGTTCCTCCTGCCGACGCAAGTCAACCTGCGCGCGCTCCCGTTCTGCTTCTGCGCGCGCGAGTGCGGCCGCCGCCGCCGCGATCTCCTGTTCGCGTGAGCCAGCCAACAGTTCCGCCAGTACCGCCTCCGCGGCCGCGAGTTCGGCACGGCGCAGGGCGAGTTCCTCGCGCTGCTCCTCCGGCTCCAGCCGGGCGAGCACGTCACCGATGGCAACCTGATCGCCTTCGCTGACGCGCCGCTCCGCGATCCGACCGGGTACTTTGAAGCCGAGTTGCGCATCCGTCACCTCGATGTTGCCCGAGAGGACGAGCGGCGTTTCGCCTGATCGTCGGTCGCAGCCCTTCGCCCCCATCAACGCGAGGGTGAGGAGCAGGGTGACGCGGCAAAAAGGGACAGCAGGCATGGCACAATGAGTCAGGAGGTGAGCGCCGGAGGAGGTGCCCGCAGGACGGCCTCGCTGACCACCAGCAGTTGCTCGAGCAGCACGTCGGGGGCCGAGGCAGTCGGCAGCGAGGGCCGCAGTCCCGGCAGGAAGGGATTCGCGGCGAAAATCATGTTGGTGGCGCCGAGAACGTAGCGGAGCCGAAAGCCGAGGGTTGGCCGATCGAGTTCGGGGAGCAGTCGACGCAGGTGCGGCTCCAGCCGTCGGAAGAGCGGGGAGAATTCACGCGTCATGACCGAACGCATGAAGGGTTCGGGATCGATGAGCGCGCGGCTGATCACACGCGGAAATGGATGCCCACCGGGTGTCGGCGCGGTGGCGAGGGCGACGATCGGGCGCAGCAGGAGGTCGAGCAGGAGCCGGAGATCGATTACGTCCGGCCCGATCCGTTCCGCCTCGGCCAGGCGCTGCAAACGCTCCTCATTCATCGGACGTATCCGTCGCAGCACGACGGCTTCGTACAACGCCTCCTTGGAGCCGAAATGGTAGTTGACCGCGGCGAGGTTGGCGCCGGCCTGCTCCGTGATCGGGCGCAACGACGCGCCGTTGAAGCCGGCCTCCGCAAACAGCGCCTCGGCGGCATCGAGCAGCCGCTCGCGGGTGGAGGCGGAGGACGTCCGACGCGCCATGGCCCCACCATTTCAAACGACTGTTTGAATGTCAACGGGCCATGGAGATCGTGGCAGCGAGCTTTGAACTGCGGAAAAAGGTGTCGTTTATGGCTGATGGTGCCGGGCTTGAGCGGAGGGCGGACCGGCGAACCGCCGGCCCGGTTGACGTAGCTCCATCGCCACCTACGGTCGCCGGGTGATCGCTGGCCAAGCTCTTGAAAGCCTGCAACGGCTCGTGCTGCCCGATCGGTGGCAGGCGGAAGCGATCCAAGCGCTGAAAGCCGGGCGCGACGTCGTCCTCGATGCCCCGACTGGCGCAGGCAAGACGTACGTTTTCGAGCGCTGGGCGGAGCAGACGAGTTTCAGCCGCCGCGCGGTTTACACCGTGCCCACGCGTGCGTTGGCCAACGACAAGTATGCGGAGTGGCGGGAACGGGGGTGGCGCGTTGGCATCATGACCGGCGACGTCAGCATTGATCCGCTCGCGCCGGTCGTGGTGGCGACGTTGGAAGCCGCGAGGGGAGAACTGGAGCGTCGGCCGCAACCCGAAATGGGCCCCGAGCCGGGTGCGGCGCCGCGTCCGGCTTTTTCCCTGTTGGTGATCGACGAATACCAGTGGTTGTCCGATGCGCATCGCGGCAACCATTACGAGGGCACGTTGCTCGCGCTCGATCCGTCGGTGCAACTGCTGCTGCTGAGCGGTTCGGTGGCCAATCCGGACGATGTGGCGGCGTGGCTGCGCCGGCTTGATCGCAAAGTGGACGTCGTGCGCACGCGCGAGCGCCCGGTGCCGCTCGAGGAGGTGGATGTCGACGACCTGATCCACGGCCTGCCGAAGTCGATCACGGGCTTTTGGGCCCGCCGGCTGGCGGGTGCGTTGCGCGAGGGTTTGGGGCCGGTGCTGGTTTTTGCGCCGCATCGCCAGGACGCGGAACGGTTGGCGCGGCAATTTGCGCGTGAGCTTCCGTTGCCCGAACCGCTGACGCTGACCACCGCCCAGGAGCAGGCGGCTGGGCCGGAGCTGTCCAAACTCCTGCGCCAGCGCGTGGCCTATCACCACAGCGGGCTGTCGTATCTCCAGCGCGCCGGTTTGATCGAGCCGTTGGCCAAGGCCGGCCAGCTCCGGGCCGTCGTCGCGACGCTGGGGTTGAGCGCCGGCATCAACTTCTCGTTGCGGGCGGTGATGGTCACGGCGGCCTCGTACCGGTTTGATCAACTGGAACGGCAGATCGCACCGCACGAACTGCTGCAGATGGTGGGGCGCGCCGGCCGCCGTGGATTGGATGAGACCGGTTACGTGCTCGTCAGCACGCATGCGCCGCCCCTGCGGCGGGCGGCTCCGCAGCGTTTGAAGCGAGCCGCGCCGCTTCCGTGGGCGTACCTATTGCGTTCGCTGCGTCCGGGGGAGAGTGCCAGCGAGTGGGTCAGTCGCAGCGCGCATCGCTTCTTCACCGACGCACCGCTGCAGCTCGGCGCGGAGCTAACGATGCAGCGGCCGCCCGAGCAGGTGCCGTGTGGCCACCGCACGGATACGGGTCGCGCGCGGCTGATACGGCGGCGCAAACGGCCGTTCCCGGCCTGCCGCACCTGTGGGTTGCGCGAGGAATGCCTGGCGATGTCGCCGCAGCCGACGTTGCTCTGGTCGCTGCAGCGAGTGGGCGTGCTCGACCGCGCGCTGCGGCTGACGCCACGCGGGGCGATCGTGGCGTCGTTCCTCGGCTCGGAAGGGCTCGCGCTGGCGGCGGCTTTGGAAGACCGGCGGTATCCGCTCGATCATTTGCTTTACGATTGTGCCAACCTGTTCGCGGGCGATCGATTCGCCGGCACGAATCCCCGCCGGCTGGGGCGGTTGGCGAACGTCTGCGAGAAGACGTTTCACCGGTTCTCCGTCGAAGGGTTTCTGGTCGAAGGCGTGCCGCCGCACTATGGCTGGGGCGCCAGCGAGGTGGTGCGTGCGCTGGTGGAACGCTCGGCGCGCGCCGGTGCACTTGCGGCGGCGTCCGAACAGACGGGACGGGGTGACATCGACCGGCTGATGACGGAGTGGCGTTCGCTCCTGCGCCAGGTCGCGCATGCGGCGCCGCTCGATCTTCAATCCACGGGAGTGCTCGTGGCTGAAAAACCGGAGGCGACGGCAGCGGCGCTGCACCTTGCGGAGCGCTGGGACACGTTTCGGGCGCTGTGCCGCGCCACGTTGCGCGATCAGAAGGCGGACGCCTTGCCGGAGTTGCCGTCGTTGACGGTCGAGCAGCGGCGACCCGTACAGCATCGCTTTTCGCGGGCGGCGGCGGAGGCCGTGAATCGCCGCGCCGGTCGCTGAGGGTTCGGTGCGCGATTGCATCTGCGCGCTTTGCTGGTTGAGTCCGCGCCGGCATGCTCGTCCTTCGCCAGTTGCAGAAAGGTTACGCCGGCCCCGACGGCACGCGCCACGTGGTGCTGGATGTGGCGCAACTGGAGCTGTCGGCCGGGGCGCAAGTCGCGCTCCGCGGCGCCAGCGGCACGGGCAAAACGACACTGTTGCACCTGATCGCCGGGATCCTCGTGCCGGATCAGGGCGAGGTCCGAATCGACGACGTGGATCTGGCCAGGCTCGGCGAGTCCCAGCGGGACCGTCTGCGCGCGGAGAAGATCGGGTACATCTTCCAGACCTTCAACCTGCTGCAGGGCCACACGGTGCTCGACAACGTTGTCCTCGGCATGGCGTTCGGACCGGGCAAGGTCGATCGCGATCGTGCGCGCCAGCTGTTGCAGCGCGTCGGCTTGGGCGAACGGCTCCATCATTTTCCGCGGCAGCTCTCGACGGGGCAGCAGCAGCGCGTAGCCGTCGCTCGCGCGCTCGCCAATCGTCCGCGGCTGGTCCTCGCCGACGAACCGACAGGCAACCTCGATCCCGTGCACGCGCGGGGGGCGCTGTCGATGATCCGGGAAGTCTGCAGCGAACACGGCGCCGCGCTGCTGCTCGTGAGCCACGATGAGGCGGTGCTGGGGTCGTTCGAGACTGTGCTCGACCTGGCTCAGATCAATCGCGCCAGCGCCTCCGCCACCCTTTACCGTGCGCCATGACCCTGCTGCTGATCGTCTACCGATCCCTCCGCCAGCACGCGTTGTCGTCGCTCGTCACCGCCACGTCGATTGCGCTCGCGGCCGGTTTGCTCATGACCGTGTGGGTCGTCAAGGCGCAGACGCGTCAGGCGTTCGCGGATACAACGTCTGGTTTCGACGCGGTGTTGGGCGCGCGCGGCTCGAAGCTGCAACTCGTGCTCAATGCGCTTTTTCACCTGGAGTCGTCGCCCGGGAACATCGCCGCCAAGGATTTTGAGGCCATCCGCCGCCATCCGGCGATCAAGACCGCCATCCCGATCGCCGTGGGCGATAATCACCGTGGTTGGCGCATCGTGGGAACGCTGCCGGAGATGTTTGGCGTGGACCTCGGCGGCGAGCGGACGTTGGCCGTGGAGCCGGGCGGACGCCTCTTTGCGCCGGAGGCGCGGGAGGCCGTGATGGGCAGTGTGGTGGCGGAGCGGTTGGGTTGGGAGATCGGCACCACGTTCCAGCCTTATCACGGCGTCGTTTTCAATCCGGACTCGGTTCACGACGAGCAGTACACGGTGGTCGGCCGTCTTCGCCCGACGAATACGCCGGCCGATCGTGTCATCTGGATCCCGCTTGGAGGCGTGCAGACGATGAGCGGCCACAATCCGCAGACGGCGACGGACCTCAGCGCGGTGCTGCTGCAGTTCCGTGCGCCGACGGCTGGCATGATGCTCGATTCCCAGATCAATCGTCCGGGCGGTCATCTGACGCTCGCGTTCCCGGTGGGGGCGGTCGTGGCGGACCTGTTCAACCGCCTCGGCTGGGTGGAGCGCGTGCTCGGTCTTATCGCCTACCTGATCGCGGTGGTGGCGGCCGCGTCGGTGCTGGCGAGTCTCCACGCGTCAATGCATGCGCGTCGACGCGACGTGGCCATTCTCCGCGCATTGGGCGCGCGTCGCCGCACCGTCTTTGGTGCCATCGTCGCCGAGGCGGCGGCGATTGGCGCACTCGGCGCGGGGGGCGGATTTGTGGTGTATGCGCTGCTGCTGAACTTGATCACGTCGGTGCTGCGGGCGCAGACCGGGGTGGTTTTGGAAGTCGCCGCTTGGAATCCGGTGCTGGCTTGGGCGCCGCTCGGACTCATTGTGTTGGCGGCCATCAGCGGTCTTGTGCCCGCCTGGCAGGCCTACCGCACGCCCGTGGCAGACCACCTGACGCCGCAGTCGTAAGCCTGGCGCAACACGTTGCGCTACGCCGACGCTCAGGCCACGCGGGCGGCGGATGACCGACGGGATCGCCAGTATTCGAGCCGTTGCCGCAGTTCGTCCTGTCGCGCCGGCTTGGAAAGATAGTCGTCCATGCCGGCCTCGAGGCACTTCTCGCGGTCGCCGCTGAGCGCGTTGGCCGTGAGGGCGATGATCACCGGTTGGTCGTGTGCCGGCAGCCGATGGCGAATCTCGCGAGTGGCGGTCAAACCATCCATTTCCGGCATCTGCACGTCCATGAAGATGACGTCGAACGGAGTTTCGCCCAATCGAGCCAAGGCTTCGAGGCCATGCGAGGCGAGGACCGGGCGCAACCCGAGGCGCTCCAGCATCGTGCGGGCGACGCGCTGGTTCACCGGGTTGTCCTCCACCAAGAGGACCTTGAGTGAGGGATCGAACGGCGGGGGAGCTTCCTTGGGGCGAGGCGGTGCGGCGACGGGCGGACGGCGTTCGACGCCGATGTGGCGGATCACCGCATTGAGCAGCGCACCCGCCTTCACGGGCTTGCTCACCACGGTCACCGGTCCACCGCTGGACTCCAGGAAAGGTTGCACGCCCGTCGGCACGAGCAGCACCACCGGGATTTCGAGGCCGGTGAGTTGGCTGCGCAGCTGCCGGACAAATTGGGTTCCGTCGAAGCCGGGCATCTGCTGGTCGACGATGATCGTGTCGAACTGCTCGCCTTGGGCGACCTGTCCCAGCGCTTCCAATGGCGCCGACATCACGAGCGCGTCGGCGCCCCAGTACTCCACGTGCATCCGGATCACTTCGCGACCGGTCGGATGATCGTCGATGATGAGAATGCGACGGTCGCGCAGCGGGCGGGAGGATTCCGGACCCGGCGCCTCCGCCGGCACGGCCGCGTAAGGAATTTCGACGTGAAAGCGTGAACCGCGACCCGGCTCGCTATCGGCCCAGATGTGGCCGTCCATCAACTCGACAAGCCGCCGGCTGATCGCGAGACCAAGGCCCGTCCCGCCGTAGTTGCGCGTGGTCGACGAATCGACCTGGCTGAAGAGCTTGAACAGGCGATCCATCCGCTCGGGCGGAATGCCGATGCCGGTGTCGCGCACCGTGATATGCAGGCGCGGCTGGCCGTCCTCGCCGATCGGTAGTGCTTCCACCGTGACGTAGACTTCGCCCTCCTTGGTGAACTTCACCGCGTTGCCGATGAGGTTGACCAGCACCTGCCGCAGCCGCATGGCGTCGCCCTGGATGCCGGCCGGCAGCGCCGGATCGACCCAGACCACGAGCTCGAGGCCCTTTTCGGTCGCGCGGCTTGCCACCAGATCCATCGCGCCCTCCACGCAATCGCGCAATGAGAACGGCTGGCGCTCGAGCTCGAGCTTGTCGGATTCGAATTTCGAGAAATCGAGAATGTCGTTGAGCAGGTCCAGGAGGCCGTCGCTCGCGATGCGAATCGTCTCGGCGAACTCTCGTTGCTCGGGGTTGAGCCCGGTCTCCAGCATCAGCCCGGTCATGCCGATGACGGCATTGAGCGGCGTGCGGATCTCGTGGCTCATGTTGGCCAGGAACTCGCTCTTCGAACGCGCCGCGTCGATCGCGGCGTCCTTGGCGCGGAGCAGGGTCTGCTCCCAGCGCTTGCGCTCGGAGATATCCTGGAAAATTCCATACGCGCGCACCGTCTTGCCATCGATCCGGTCGAAGCGACCGACCGTGCGGACCCAGCGGCGGTGGTTGTTCGCGGTCAGGATCTCGAGCTCGAGGTCGTAGGCCGCGCCTTCGGCGAGGCCTCGATCGATCGCGCTGCGCATGATGGCGCGGTACTCGGGGGCGTAAAAGTTGATCGCATCGTCCACATTGACCGGCTGGTCCGGGCTCAATTCGTGGATGCGGTAGGTCTCGCGTGACCACGACAGGTGCGAGGTCGCGACATCGTATTCCCAGCTGCCGGCCTGGGCGAGCGCCTGGGCTTCGATGAGCAGCGCCTCGTTTTCCCGCAGACGACGGGCGGCGCGGCGCTGGTCGGTGATCACCTCGGCGTACACGGCGATGCCGCCGATGCTGCCGTCGACCTCAAGCCAGGGGCGACATTCCCAACGCAGGTACTGCTCGGTGCCGTCTGCCCGCGTGAACGCATCGGCGTCGGCGCGTTCGATCGCGCCCGTGAGGCAGCGACGGTAGGCTTCGCGCCAGCGGCGGGGAAGATTCGGAAAATGTTCGAGGTGCGAACGGCCCGAGAGGTCGATGTCCTCCGGAAATTGGAAATCGCTCAGCCATCGATCGCTTGTGGCGACGTAGCGCAGGTCGCGATCCAGGATCGCGATGGCAGCGGGGGCGTGCCGGAGCAGCTCATCGAGCTGCCGTTGATTGCGGCGCAGAGCGCGCTCGGCGGCGCGCCGAAGGGAAAGATCACGGGCGGTGCCCACCGTGCCGACGACCCGGCCTCGCTCGTCGCGCAAGGGCACAACGGTGAGCAGCACCGGCACCAGCTGGCCGTCGCGACGCCGCATTTGCCGTTCGCGCAATGGAGCCGGTGCGTCCTGGGGGGCCGGCGTGAGCCCGGCCGGCGTGGTCGCGGCGAGGTCGCGTTCCCGTTCGAGTTCGGCGGGATCATGCAGCTCGCAGACCTTCATCTTGCCGACGACTTCCGCCGCGGTGTACCCCAGCAACGTCTCCGCCTGTGTATTGAAGCTTTGGATCAGCCCGTTCTGGTCCGCCACGATGACAGCCAGTTCGCTATGCTGCGTGATGGCCTTGCCGATCGCGGCCTCGGAATGAATCTGGCGTAGGAGCGCTCGCAACCGTCCATTCACCCGCCGTTGCCGGAAGAGTAAATGAGACGTAAACGCAGCGGCACTACCGGCTGCGCTCACGGCGATCCATACGCCCAGGGCTTCAATCATTTTTTCAGGCGACTGGGATCGACACAAGCAGCCGCAACTGAAGCAGGCGAGCTTCGGAAGTCTAAGGAGATGTTAAAATGCAGGGCGTCGAAATGCCGCAGTTTTGGATTCAGCGAACCTTTGACGGCGGCTGATCCCTGCATACGGTCCGCACCATGACGATGGCTCGGCGCACGGCTTTGGCGATCTCGGTACCATGGGCAGCAGCGCGTGGTGTACTGGCCCTGGTCTGCTGTTTCGCGGTCGCCGTGAGCCTGTCGGCTGCGGATGAGGGCGCGTACGAGAAGGTCGGTTTTGACCGGCTGGCCAACTATCGTTTTGTCCCGCCGAGCCCTGACGTTGGGGAGGATGATGCCCGCTCGCAAGGCGAGCAGCAGATCCCGGAGGAGATCAGGGCACTCAATGGCAAGAAGACGTTGGTCACCGGATACATGCTGCCGGTGCGGCTCGAGAGCGGCAAGGTGACCGAGTTCCTCTTGGTCAAAGACCCCTCGATGTGCTGCTTTGGCACGGTCCCGGCGATGAACGAGTGGGTTGTCGTGAAGATGAAGACGGGCGGCGTGGCGCCCCTGATGGACGTGCCGATCTCGTTCTACGGCGTGCTCAAGGTCGGGCCGACGTTTGAGAACGGCTACATGACCGGCATTTACGAGCTGGTCGGAGAGCGCGTGGGCGAAGTTGGAACCTGAGGCCGGGGGGCGGCGAAAGCCGCTCGCCGTTTGTCGGATCAGCGGGAGATGTCCGCCTGCGTCAGGACGCGGAAGCCGCGGCAGTGGAGTGATTGCGCCGCAATGTCCTGATCCTCGGCGTTGATCGCCACGGCGCAGCGATCCTGCGGCCGTTTGATGAAGCTGTAGATATAGTGGATGTTGATCTCGGCCTCGAGCAGCGCGCCGAGCACGTCCCGGAGCTGGCTCTCATCCACGATCTCCACCGCGAGGATGTCACACTCGGTGTAGGGAAAATCGTTGTTGATCATCAGCTCGCGCGCCTTGTCCGGATCATCGAGCACGAGGCGCAGGATCGAGCTGTCGGTTGTATCCAAAACCGTCAGGGCCATGACGTGCACGTTGTTGTGCTTGAGCAGCGTGCAGAGGTCGAAGAGGCGTCCAACCCGGTTCTCGGCAAACACCGAGAACTGCTTCACGGGATCCAAGGCGAGTGCTGTAGGCAGGTCCGACATCGGAGATAAGGGACAACGTGCGCACGGTCTGAAATCGGGTCAATCCGGCGCTGATCGCGCGAAGGGTGCCACACCTGAGTAGCCGTCCACGCCGCGCTTCAACGCTTGGCGGAACGAGACCGCCCGCCGTCTCCGGTGAGCTCCCCAGTTGGCCTAGGGAGGTCTGCCCAGTCCCTTAGATCCTGCCCGGTAAAAGTTTGCGAAAATGCGGTGAGCTGCTGCCGCCGATGGAGCAAAACCTTGGCAGCTGCCGATAAGCGGATTCACGTCCGCCCGGCCCACGTTTTCGCATGCATCCCGCCATCGCTTGGTTTGTCCGCCTCGGTTTGGAAGAGGCGGTTTTCTCCCGCGCTGCCATTTTGGCGGTTCGACGGGCTGTGGGTGAACAGGCGGAGTTGCTGGAGTTCGCCCAGCGGCTGATCGATGACGGACACGTCAACGATGTGGAGGCGCTCGAACGACTGGCTGGAGTCGCCTTGGCGAAGGCGCGGCAGGGTCCGCCCCCCGAAAACCTCGAAGCGTCGGACTCCAGCGCGCCGGCTCCGGCCGCGTCGTCCAAAGTCGTGGCTTTGGCGTCGACCGGGCAGGGCGGGCTGCCGAGTTTCCGCTTCTCCGAAGTGGAGTCGCTGGACGAGGAGACTCTGGCAGGACGCGTGAAGGAACTGCTGATGGGCTGCGCCCGGGCCGGCGTCAGCGACCTGCACCTTTCGTCGGGATCACGACCGTTTGTGCGTCGCCAACGTGCGCTATCCTACCTGGCTGATGACGTGCTCACGGAGAAGCAGGCGCTGCGGTTGAACACGGCCCTGTTGGCGCCGCACCAGCGTGAGCTGTATCTCGAGCGCAAGGACTTCGACTACGCTTTGGCGTTGGACGCGAACAACCGGTATCGCGTCAACCTGATGTTTCACAAAGCCGGGCCGGCGGGTTCCTACCGCATGGTGGCGGCGCGCATCCCGCAGCTCGACGAACTTGGGCTGCGCAACGTCGACGTCATCCGCAAGCTGCTGACCTATCACAACGGACTGGTGCTGGTCACCGGGCCCGTCGGTGCTGGGAAAACCACTACACTGGCCGCGCTGGTGGCGGAGTTGAACGCCACGCGCCAGGATCACGTCATCACGGTCGAGGACCCGATCGAGATCGTGCAGACGGCGGGGGGCTGCAACATCACGCAGCGCGAGGTCGGACCGCACACGCAGTCCTTTGCCACCGCGTTGAAGGGCGCTCTGCGCGAGGATCCTGACGTCATCGTCATCGGCGAGCTGCGTGATCTCGAGACGATCGAGATGGCGATCACCGCGTCGGAAACCGGCCACCTGGTCATCGGCACGATGCACACGAGCGACGCTGCCACGACGCTCAACCGGCTGCTCGACGTGTTCCCGCCCAGCCAGCAGACGCAGATCCGCGCCAGTGTCGCGGAGAGCCTGCGCGGCATCCTGTGCCAGCGTTTGCTCCCGTCCACCGATGGCGGACTGGTGCTTGCATGTGAACTGCTGACCGGTTCGCCAGCCGTCGCGGCGTTGATCCGGGACGGCAAGATGCAGGGCCTGCGCAATGTCATGGAAACAGGACTACGCGACGGCATGTGCCTGATGGAAAACACCATTCTTGAACTCCACCAGCGCGGCCGCATCAGCGCGGACACCGCGCGCCAGAACATCACCAATCGCGCGCTCCGGGCGCGGATCGCCTGAACAACCCATTCTGCACCTCATGCCAGCCATCGATCACCTGCTTCGCACCATGCTCGAGCGCGGCGGCTCCGACCTGCACCTGACGGTCGGTTTGCCCCCGAAGGCGCGCCTCTCCGGTGCTCTCACGCCGATCGCCGACGAGCCGGTCAGCGCCACCCGGATGGAGCAGTACCTCCAGGAGATCTGCGCGCCGCACCGCTGGCGTGAGTTTCTCGAGCGCAAGGACCTCGACCTGGCGCACGAGATTCCCGGGCTCGCCCGCTTCCGGGGCAATTTCCTCTACAATCACTGGGGCCAGGCCGCGGTATTCCGGCAGATTCCGTCGAAGATCCTCTCGTTCGACGACCTGAAGCTGCCCGAGGCGCTGAAGAAGCTCTGCCACCTGCAGGAAGGACTCGTGCTCGTGACCGGTCCGACGGGTAGCGGAAAATCCACGACGCTGGCGGCGATGATCGATTACATCAATACGCACTCGTCGAAGCACATCATCACGATCGAGGACCCGATCGAGTTCGTGCACACGAACAAGCGCTCGATCATCGTGCATCGTGAGGCGGGTGAACACACGCGGTCGTTTGCCGACGCGCTGAAAGGCGCGATGCGGCATGACCCGGACATCCTGCTGCTGGGCGAGATGCGTGAACTGGAGACGATCAAGCTCGCGCTCGGCTGCGCCTCGATGGGCATGCTCGTGTTTGGAACGCTGCACACGAACAATGCGCCGAAGACCGTCGACCGGATCATCAACGCGTTTCCAGCCGAGGAGCAGAACCAGGTGCGCGTCATGCTCGCCGGCTGCCTGGCTGGGGTCGTCTCCCAGCTTTTGTGCAAACGTGTGCCGAAGGGTCGCTGCGCCGTGCACGAGATCCTGCTCCAGCACGAAGCACTGCCGAACACGATTCGCAGCGGCCAGATCTCGAACATCCGCGCGATCATCGAAGGCGGCGGGGCGGACGGCATGATCACGATGGACCAGAGCCTGATGGCTCGCGTCCGCGATGGCAGCGTCGATCCGCACGAAGCCTTCATGAAGGCGGCCAACAAGGCCCTGTTTGCCCCGTTGTTGAACGCCGGCGAGAACGCGCAGGCGGCGTAACGCGCCGCGCTGTTCATCGCAGCGAGCGCGCGTTGCCGTTCGCAACTGCTTCGCTTCTGCGCGCCTGCGGCGCGAGAGGTGATTCGCTGTTGAGCCGGTGCGGACGGTTCGCGTCAATGCGCGGATCGCGTCGTGACGTTTTCTCCTGCTCTGTTTGTCCGCACCACCTTCCTGGCGCTCAGCCTGGCGTCCATCGCCCTGACGGGCTGTGTGATGCCGCGGTTCGGCCCACCGCCGACGCCGGTCTATCACACGGAGGAGGAGCGGGCCGAGGCACAGTTGCGCGTGCTCGACCAAGTGTGGCGCAAGGTGGACCGGCGGTTCTACGCGCGCGATTTTAATGGCGCCGATTGGGCAACCGCCCGGGAGCGCTACCGCGAAGCGGCGGCGTCCGCGCCCACGACCGAGGCGTTTTACGAGGTGCTGAACGAAATGCTGGCTGAACTGAGCGACGCGCATACCGCCGCGCTGACTCCGGAGGAGGCCTGGCAGGATTACACTGCCGCCCGTGCCCTGATCGGGATCGGCCTCGAGCGCATCGACAACCGCTGGGTGGTGAGCGAGGTCCGCGAAGAGGGTCCGGCGGATCGGGCGGGCGTGCAATCCGGTTGGATCGCACTGCGTCGTGACGGTCGCACTCTGCCGGCCCAGGGTATCAGCTTCGTCAATACTCCCGGCCAGGCGTACGAATGGGAGTTCCTGGACCATCAGGACCGCCTTCGCCGCCTGTCCGTGACCGCGGAGGTGATCGCCGATTGGACGCCCCCGGTTGAACGGATGGCGCCGAACGGTTGGGTTTACCTGCGGTTCGATGAGTTTGAGCCCGATTACCAGCGTTGGCTCCGCCAGCGCCTGCGCGCGCACCGGGACGCGCCGGGAATCATTCTCGACCTGCGACGAAACGGCGGTGGCGCTGTGGCTTCTCTAGAACGCATCATCAATGACTTTTTCCCGCGCCGGGTCGCGTACGGCACCTTTGTCACCCGCTCCGGCCGCGCGAACGATGAGAGTTCGGCGTGGTTCGGTGGCGCCGCTTACCGCGGTCCACTGGCCGTGTTGATCGGCGAGGGTTCCGCCAGTTCGTCGGAGATCCTCGCCTACGTGCTGAAGCACTATCGTCGCGCCACGTTGGTTGGGCGTCGTACCGCCGGGGTGGTGGTGGCCAGCCAGTACTTTCGGCTGCGGGATGGTGGTGAACTGCAACTGGGGACTTTCGATTATCAGACCCTCGACGGCAGCCGTCTGGAAGGAAAGGGCGTGGAGCCGGATATTTTGGTCACCCGGACGCTTGCGGCGGTGCGGGAGGGGCGTGATCCCGATCTGGACGCGGCGGTGCAGTGGCTGGAGGCGCAACGCCGTCGCCCGGCGCGGGCAGTGGCGAGCGATCCGGCTCCTGCCCGCCACTGAGCCTTGGTTGCGCAAGGGTTGGTAAAACGCGCTCGTTCCGCAACGGAGGCGACGAGGGGCTTGCACCGTCCGCCAGCGGCCCTTCGACTGCACCTTTTCGTTCACCTTCGTTCCCTCTCCCGGCAACGCCGCAATGGCCAAACGCAAGAAACCCAAGGATCAGCAACCGGAACTCTCCTTTGACGGCGATTCGGCCCCGGCGGCCACGCCCGCCCCGACGGACCTCGATGGCGGCACGCGTGCGGCTCCCGGGCCCACTGACGAGGCTCCGGCTTCCGCGGAGGATGCGCCGACGACCAATCCCGAGGATGCGCCGCTCGCGCAGCACTACCGCAGCTGGTTCCTTGAGTACGCCAGTTATGTCATCCTTGATCGTGCGGTCCCGCACATCGATGACGGATTGAAGCCGGTGCAGCGCCGCATCCTGCACACGTTGTGGGAGAAGGATGATGGTCGTTTCCACAAGGTGGCCAACATCGTGGGCGCGACGATGGCGTATCACCCGCACGGTGACGCGTCGATTGAGGCGGCCCTGGTGGGCATCGCCCAGCGCGGCTTCCTGATCGAGCCGCAGGGCAACTTCGGCAACCCGTTAACCGGCGACGGGGCCGCGGCCGCGCGTTACATCGAGGCGCGCCTGACCCCGTTTGCGCGTGAGGTGGTGTTTAATCCCAAGACCACCACCTGGCAGGCGAGCTACGATGGCCGCGCCAAGGAGCCGGTGACCCTGCCGGCCAAGTTCCCGCTCGTGCTGCTGGAAGGCGCGGACGGCATCGCCGTGGGTCTCTCGACCAAGATCCTGCCGCACAATTTCAACGATCTGTGCCGCGCCGCGATCAACCACCTCCAGGGAAAACGCTTCCGCATCATGCCGGACTTCCCGACCGGTGGCATCGCGGACTTTTCCGAATACAACGACGGCGAACGCGGCGGCCGCGTGAAGGTGCGCGCCAAGATCGAGCAGCGCAGCAAGTACCTGCTGGCCGTGACCGAGCTTCCGTTCGGCACCACGACGGAGTCGTTGATCGAATCGATCCTCGCCGCCAACGCGAAAAACAAGATCAAGATCCGGCACGTCGACGACAACACCGCCGACCAGGTCGAAATCCTGATCCACCTGCCGCAGGGCAGCGATCCGGAGCAGGTCATCAACCAGCTCTACGTCTTCACCGACTGCCAGGTCTCGATCTCGCCGGCGGCGTGCGTGATCGACACCATCAATGGCCAGGACCGGCCGATCTTCACGAGCGTATCAGAAATCCTGCGACGCTCGGTCGACAAGACGGTGGCGCTGCTGAAGCAGGAACTGGAAATCGAGCTGGGGGAACTCGAACAGCAGTGGCACTGGGACTCGCTCGAGCGGATCTTCATCGAGGAGCGGATCTACCGCCGGATCGAAAAGTCGAAGACGTGGGAAAGCGTGCTCGAGGAGATCCGCACGGGTTTGGAGCCGTTTGTGAGCCGCCTGCGCCGGCCGGTGACGGACGACGACATCACGCGCCTGACGGAAATCCGGATCAAGCGGATCTCCGCCTACAACCGCTTCAAGGCGGACGAGCAGATCAAGAAGATCGAGAGCGACATCAAGGCGGTGAAGCACCACCTGAAGCACCTCACGGCCTATGCGATCAGCTGGTTCGAAAAGCTGCAGGAAAAATACGGCAAGGGCCGCAAGCGGCTGACGACGTACGACGAGATCGAGCAGATCAGCGCCGCCCAAGTGGTCGCGTCGAACCAGCGTCTCTACGTCAATCGCGACGAGGGCTTCATCGGCCTGAACTGGCGCCAGCACGAGTTCGTGCGCGACTGCAGCGTGCTCGACGACGTGCTCTGCATCATGGGCAATGGCACGCTCAAGGTCTCGCGGGTGGCCGACAAAGTCTTCATGGGTCGCGATATTCGGTACTGCACCGTGTTCGCGAAGGAAGGTCCGCCCGAGTTCTTCACGCTGGTGTACCAGGACAAGGAGAGCGGCAAGTGCTTCGCCAAGCGGTTCACCGTGGGCGGCGTCACGCGCGACAAGCTCTATTCGATCGTCGCCAGCGAAGGTTCGGACGTGCTGTTTCTCGACATCGCGCAGACCGAGGCGGCGATGCCGAAAAAGATCAAGATCACGCTCAGCGGGCGCTGCTCGGCGCGCGTCAAGGAGTTCGAGTTTGATCTCGGCGAGCTGAGCGTCAGCACACGCAGTGCGAAGGGTGTGACGGTCACGAAGTATCCGGTGCGCAAGGTGGTCCGCGCCTGACCCCAGCAAAAACACGGCGACGGCTCCAGGGGAATGGCGCCGTCGCAAGGTTTGACCTGCCGGTAGCGGGCGGTTAGGGCTGGGGCGCCGATTCTGCCCCGGTGTCAACACCTTACCCCAGTCCGCGCGCGCCCATCGACGTCGTTGAAAGCTTGCGCCTGCTCGCGCAGGCGGGGGGCTCGACGGCGGGCGAGGATTTCTTTCGACGCCTGGTGCGCCACCTCACGGACCTGCTGCGCGTGGAAGGCGCGTGGGTGACGGAGTACAACGCCGGCTTGGATGCCTTGCGGGCGCTGGCGTTTTACCGCGATGGTGAATACGCCGCCTCGTTTGTTTGTGCGGTGACCGACGGGCCGTGGGAACGGGCAATCCGCGACGGCGGTTTGGTGCGCACGGAGGACCAGCCGGCATCCGAGGCCGCATTTCCGTCGGGGTTTCGCGCTGGAGAGCGGCTCACGCACCTGAGTCTGCCCTTACTCGCGGAGGATCGAGTGGTGATTGGCCACTTGGGAGTCTTTCATGCGCAACCGATCTTGGAGGAGCCGGCGTTGTCGCTGGTCCTCGAGGCCTTTGCTGGTCGAGCGGCGGGCGAACTGCGCCGGCGCCAATTGGAGGAGCGGCTGCACGCCCGGGAGGAACAGTTCTCACAACTTTTCGACTTCGCGGCCGATCCCATGGTGGTCACCGATGCACGGGGTGTCGTGCAGCAGGCGAACCGGGCGGCGGCTCGGATCTTTGAGTGCTCCGCGGAGGAGATCGTCGGAGGTCCGCTCGGCACGCTGTTCAGCGCCGCGAGCCGTCCGCACGTGCTGCGGCTGTTCTCCTTCCGTCCGCAGGAGGGCGCCTCGGCGGTGAACTTCTGGTCGGGCATCCTGGCGGCGCGCCGACGGGAAGGATCGGAGTTTCCCCTTGAGGTGACGCTGTCACGGTTTGAGTCGGCGGGAGCGACTGGGTTTCAGGTTGTCTTGCGCACCATCGATGAACGGCTCGCCGCCGAGCAGCGGATCGATGTCCTCACGGCCGAATTGAACTACCTGCGTGCTGAGGCCGGACAGCTCATGGGCCCGGGAGAGCTCGTAGGCCGCAGCCCGGCCATGCGGGCCGTCATCGAGACGATCGAGCGAATCGCGCCGTCGGACCACACGGTGTGGATCCAAGGGGAGAGCGGCACGGGCAAGGAACTGGTGGCGCGCACGCTTCATCACCTCAGCCCCGCGTGCAGGCAACCGTTTGTGCGCGTCGGTCCCGCGGCTCGTTCGCTCGAGGAGCACGTCGCGCTGGTCAACGGCGGCACACTCTTCCTGGACGACCTCGGCGAGTGGCCACTCGAACTGCAGGATCAACTGCTGGAAGCGCTTTCGGCCCACGAAGGCGAATCGCCGGAGGCTGAGGTAAACCTGCAGGGCGCCCGGATGATCGCGGCGATCAGCGGTGACTTGTCCGCGTTGATCGAAGGCGGGCGTTTGCGCGAGACGCTATCCCGTCGGTTTGCGGCGTTCTCGATCGCACTGCCGCCCTTGCGGGCGCGCGACGGCGACATCGAGTTGCTCGCCCAAGCTTTTCTGGAGCGCTACAGCAAGCGCAGCGGACGCTGGTTTGCGCCACTGGACGCCGACGACGCGGCGCGGCTGCGTGGTTATGGCTGGCCCGGCAACGTCCGCGAGTTGCAGAACGTCATCGAACGCGCGCTCCTGCTCTCCCGGGGCCCGCGCCTGGATTTGGCGCGGGCGATGCCGTCGGAGACCACGTGGGAGTCCTCGCCGCGCGTGCTCTCATCGAGTGGGCGAACGGAGGCGACGATCCTGACCGCCCTCGAATTGCGGGAGCTCGAACGCGAAAACCTGCGCCGAGCCGTTTTGGCGTGTGATGGTCGGATCGCCGGGCCCTCGGGTGCGGCCGCCAAGCTGGGTCTGCCACCGACCACGGTGGCGTCGCAAGTGAAGGCGTTGGGGCTGCAGCGGGTACGCCGCGCGCGAGTCAGCCGGACGCGGTGAACGCGCTCCCACGCACGCGCAACCGCTTGGAACGAAGAGGACGAACTGGAGCGATGTTCTGACAGTCCGACCGGCCCGAGTTGGCAGCTGGGTCCGAGTGAGACACGTTGAACGCAACATTTGGGGCAGGCTCCGTTCTCCTGAGCCCGACTCCGGATGCCTGCGTCTGTTATCCAACGTTTCCCCGTCGAGCCTGTGTTCCGTGAGGTGAGCCGCCAGGTGGCTGATCACCCCGTCGCGGGCCGGCCCAATGCTTCCCATGTTCTCCCGACCTCTCTCCCGTCGCCGATTTGTGCAAACCTCCACTCTCGCCGCGGCCTCGCTGGCTTTGTCGCGTTCGTTGCGGGCACAGTCGAACGCTCCCGCCGGCGGCGCCGGGGGTGCGGCACCGTTGCGCTGGTTGGATGAAGTTCCGCCGGCGGTATCGGCCGGCAGCAGCTGTGGTGTTCCATGGCCGCAGGGGGCGGTGCGACCGGACGCGACGTTTGCCTTGGTCGCGAACAACGGAAGCAAGGTGCCCGTGCAGACGTGGCCGCTGGCAACGTGGCCGGATGGTTCGCTCAAGTGGACGGGAGTCGCGGTCCCGGGAGATTTCACCGCCGCCGGCCCGCTGACGCTGCAACCGAACGCGACCCCGGCAACGCCGGCGCAATCCCTTCGTGTCAGCGAAGACGCGGACTCGGTGACGTTGGATTCCGGTTTGCTGCGCGTGGTGCTGGCCAAGCGCGGCTCGATGCTGATCCGTTCCGTGGCGCGCGAGGGCAACGAGACCTGGCGCAACGGTCGCCTCGTGTGCCTGCGGCAGAACCGGCCGGAACTCGAGGGCGCGGAGCCGGTGGAACTGGAAACGTTCACCGGCGAGATCGACCGCGTGACGATTGAACAGCGCGGTCCCGTCCGCGCCGTGGTGAAGATCGAAGGTCGTCACACCGGTCAGGGCCGGCAATGGCTGCCGTTCGTGCTGCGCGCGTACCTGCACACCGGGACGGACGCGCTGCGGCTGATGCACACGTTCGTTTTTGATGGCGACGAGGCCCAGGACTTCATCCGCGGCTTGGGCGTGCGATTCGAGGCGCCGTTGCGCGATGCATTGCACGATCGCCACCTGCGTTTAGCTGGCGAGGGTGAGGGGCTCTTTGCCGAAGCCGTGCGTGGAATCACCGGATTGCGTCGCGATCCGGGCGCGGCCGTTCGCGAGGCGCAGATCGCGGGACGCGCCACGCCACCGGTTGAACAATGGGATCGTCGCGTGACTGACCGGCTGCACTATGTGCCGGCGTTCGGAGACTGGACGCTGCTCCAGGGCAATGCGGATTCATTCCGCGTGCGGAAGCGCACCGCGCCGGGTCACACGTGGCTGACCTCGGGGCAGGGCCACCGCTCCGGAGGCCTTGGTTACGTGGGCGGACCGTCAGGTGGGGTGGCGTTCGGGTTGCGCAACTTCTGGCAGAGCCATCCGGCGCAGCTCGACATCCGCGGCGCCGCGGGCGACGCGGCCGAAATCACCGTCTGGCTGTGGGCACCCGAAGCCGGACCGATGGACCTGCGGTTCTATCATGACGGCATGGGCCAGGACACCCACGCCAAGCAGCTCGACGCGATGGAGATCACGTACGAGGACTACGAACCCGGATTCGGCACGCCCCACGGAGTCGCTCGTACGAGTGAGTTGTTTGTGTTCGCCCTGCCGGCAACGCCCTCACGTGAACGCTGCGTCGAACTGGCCAAGGCCGTGCAGCAGCCGCCGATGCTCGCGACCACCCCGGAGCACCTGGTGGCGACCCGCGTGTTTGGTGGGCTCTTCAGCCTGCCGGATCGTTCAACCCCGGCCCAAGCCGCGATCGAGGACCGGCTGGACTTCTACTTCGACTACTACACGAAGCAGCGCGAGCAGCACCGCTGGTATGGCTTCTGGGACTACGGCGACGTCCAGCACACCTACGACCGGGATCGGCACGTCTGGCGTTACGACGTCGGCGGGTTCGCTTGGGACAACTCCGAGCTCTCGACCGACATCTGGCTGTGGCTCTACTACCTGCGCACCGGCCGGGCCGACGTCTTCCGTTTCGCCGAGGCGATGACGCGTCACACCGGCGAGGTGGACGTGCATCACCTGGGCCGCTTCGCTCCACTCGGGTCGCGGCACAACGTGCTGCACTGGGGTTGTAGTGCAAAGCAACTACGCATCAGCACGGCCCAGAACCGACGCTATTACTATTATCTCACGGGTGACGAACGCGTCGGCGACCTGTTGCGCGAGCAGAACGAGGCGCATCGCACGCTCTTTGACATCCAGCCGGGACGGAAGCTTGGGGCGCGGGGTGGTCCGAGCGGAGCCGCGGGCAGTTCGAATGAACCCGGTTTCGCGGCGATGGGTTTTGGCACGGACTGGGGTTCGGTGGCAGCGGCGTGGCTCTCCGAGTGGGAACGCACCGGCGACACCCGCTGGCGCGAGCGCCTGGTGAACAGCATGCGCACGATCGGCCAGCAGCCGCGGCGCTTCTTCACGGCTCAGGCGCGGATGAACCTCGACACGGGCGCGTTCGACCGCCGTGAGGACGATCGTGTGACCGTTTCCCACCTGAGCTCCGTCTTCGGGCTGGTTGAGGTCTGCGCTGAATTGCTGCAGTTGATTGATGAACCCTCCTTCCGGACGGCTTGGCTCGAATACTGCGAGTTGTACAACGCGCCGGGTGCGGAGCAGGAGCAGCGGCTCGGACGAGCTCTGCAGGGCCTGAACCTGCAGCAGGGCCACTCGCGCCTGACCGCCTTTGCCGCGCGCGAGACGGGCCGGACCGAGCTGGCCGAGCGAGCCTGGACCGAGTTCTACCGCGGGCCCGGCGGGATCCGCTCGAACGATGTCACGCAGGTGCATCAATTCTCCGGACCTGACACCCTGCGACCGGTGGACGAGGCGCCCTGGGTCTCAACGAACGCGGTGGCGCAATGGGGCCTGGCGGCGATCCAGTGCCTCGCGCTCGCCGGCGACGCGTTGCCGGCCCAGTAAGCGGGCGGCTGACCTGGCATGAACACCGTGTGCTTCAACGTTCGCGACTTTGGCGCCCGGGGAGACGGCACCACGATCGACTCCCCGGCGATCAATGCGGCCATCGACGCCGCGGCCGCCGCGGGTGGGGGCACGGTGGTGTTGCCCGCGGGCACGTACCTCAGTTTCTCGGTGCGGCTGCGCAGCCACGTCGCGCTGCACCTCGGTCCCGGCG
>JAEWIY010000037.1 GCA_023386835.1 Verrucomicrobiota bacterium | reverse complement strand
GGAGGCCGGCGCGCGGGCGAGGGTGAGCTGCAGGGTCGCCTTCTCACCATTCACCTGCAGTGCAACCGTGTCGTTGTCGTCAATGGGACCCGTCACTGGAGCGGCCGGGGCCGCGACGGCTGCGATGAGGAAGGCTGCCACCAGCAGCGACGGACGACACCGGACCGCGCCGGTGGACGACTCAGCACGAAGGCATGGCAAACGCATAATTCTCCTTTCGTCTCTAACGGGGGTTACAAATGAAGAACGCCTTAACGTCTGATGTATAAGCAACGTTGCCGGAAGGGGCAACTGCATTGTCCGCTCACGCCCGGAGGCGCACCTCGCCCGCGCTCAGCTCAATGCGTCGTCGTGCTCCCGTAGCGGCGCGAGATCGGGATCCTCGCGAGCCGCTTCACGGAAATGGTCATCGAGCTCGATCGCGCGAGCGACGCATTCCCGTGCCGTGTTCAGGTCGCCGCGCTGGCAGGCATAACAGCCGAGGTTGAACTGGATCGTCGCGTCCCGGGGATGTCGCTGCTCCGCCTCGCGCAGGATCGCTTCGGCCTCGCGCAACGACTCACTACGGCGAATCGCGTACGCGTGAGCGATCCACCATCCGGCCTCTTGGGGCTGCTTGCGGACGAGTTCAGCGGCCACGCAAGCCAGCTCAGGCCAGCGTTGCTGCTCCTGCAAGATCGCCGCTCGAAGCGCCAGCGCGATCGGCCGGTCCTGCTCCTCCGGCGGAAGTTGGGCGAGCTCGCGAGCGGCCTCATCGACCAACCCCAATTCGAGAAATCCCCGAATGTGGGAATACCGCCACCGCGCATGCATGCGCCCCGAAGGTGCACGGCTCAGCCGTTGGGTCAACGGCGACAGCGACTCTGCCGCACGTGGCCACGGCCTCGGCGGGTCCGAATCCCGGTCTTCGTTCGCGGTTTCGCCGGAGCGGATCGAGGCGGTGAACTGCCCCGGATCAACTCGCCGGCGGCGCGCCGAAATGCGCGGCATGGCTCGCGTAAGCGGCGGAATCCTCGAGCATGGCATCGATCGCGGCCGCCACGGGGGCGGCGCGGACCAGCCCGGAGAAGACAGCTTTATCACCGATCGCATCTTCGACCACGAACGCCGGACGTTGCGTGATCTGGTGGGCGAAGAACGCGGCGGTGGACGCCTCGATCCGCTGCCGCACCTCGGCCGATTCGGCACGTTGCCGCAGCTCCGCGGCGTCCAGGCCCGCCGCCTGCGCACCCACGGTGGCGGCGAGGGCGAGGTCACCGACCTTCTGTCCTTCACGCACCGCGGCGTGGGACAGCGCGAGCCGCACGCGTTCGTCCGCCTCGCCGAGGAAGTCGCGCGCGGCTTCAGCGACCAGATTGGGCGCGTCGTAGTGGCCCTTTCGATGCGCTTCGAACCAACCGGAGTTCAGCATGTAGGGAGAGCGGGTGATCGTGCCGCTCCGTTGATAGAACCATTCGGTTTGCTTGGCTGAGACGGGGAAATCCTCGGGCCGCATCAGGGCGATCCGCCAGCGAAAGTTGACCCGGCCGGCGTAGCGTTGCTGCAGTTCGCGCCACGCAGGCTCGGCCCAGTGGCACCAGGAGGAGAGGACTTCGAGGTAAAAGGTGACCGTGGCAGGGGTGGCGCTCATGCGCCGGTCATTCCGGTCGTGGAACGGGTCCCGGTCAATCGCGCGACCCCAGTCCACCACCACAGCCGCCCGCACACGAACCCGACACAGCGCAAGGGCTATTGCGCCGTGGCCTCGGCCGCCCGGTCGTCAACGCTGGCCGGGCGGTGTTCAACGAACACCTGCTGAATCGTGCGGTGGAGCGCGGCGAGGCGAACCTGCAGATCGTCGAGGTATTGGTGCAACCCGCGCTCGATCATGTTGGTCACTGGCGTGGCGCGAAGGTGGTGACACAAGTCAGTCGCGGCTCGCAACGCGGTGTTGTCGGCCAGCACCGGCGATCCGGCGGTGATGCAATCGAGCGCCGACTGCGCGCGGCACGCGGAGTGGAGGATGCTGCGCGGAAAGTCGGCGTCGCGGATCAGATAGTCGACCACGCGTTCGAAGTTAAGCTGGCCGCGCCGCGTGCGGCGGAAAGCTTCGAAGGCGGAGCAGGAACGCAGGACGGAGGCCCACTGAATCAGGTCGGTCGCCGAGCCGACCGCGTTCAGGTCCGGCAGCAGCATGAAGTACTTGATGTCGAGGATGCGCGACGTGTTGTCCGCGCGTTCGAGGTGCCGGCCGAGTTCGAAGAACCACCAACCCTTGTCGCGCGGCAACATCGACTCCGCCACGCCATAAAAGCGCTGCGTGCGCAGCTTGAGGCGCGCGAGGTACTCCGAGGAGCCGAGGCGGGCGTAGCTGGTGTAGTCGTCGTGCTTCAGCTCGAGGTAGAAGGTATTCAGGTCCTCCCACACTTCGCCCGCCAGCTGGTCGCGGATGCAGCGGGCATTCTCGCGCGCGGTCGCGATGCAGGACTTGAGCGAGCTCGGGTTGCGCAGGTCGAACAGCAGGTATTCGACGACCGCGCGCTCGGTGGCTGGGCGCCCGTAGGTGGCGAAAAACTGCGCCTCGCTGCCGGACACGTAAACGAGTGGCTCCCACGCGCGCGGATCGTCCACGTTGGTCCGCGCCTGCAGGTCGAGCACGAGCTGCGCGTTGACGTCGAGCAGGCGCGCGGTGTTCTCCGCCCGCTCGAGGTAGCGAGCGAGCCAATACACGAGGTTGGCGACGCGGCTGAGCATGCTTCAGACGATCAAAGGTTCAGGCGCCGGGCCGGCGGGCGTTTCCGCGTCGCCCAAGACCCACGTGTCCTTGGAGCCGCCACCTTGGGAGGAGTTCACCACCAGCGAACCCTTCCGCAGCGCGACGCGCGTCAGGCCACCGGGCATGATCTGGACGCGGGACCCGTTGAGGATGTACGGCCGAAAATCGATGTGGCGTCCTTCGATCCGGCTGTCGCAAACGCTCGGCGCGCGCGACAGGCCAATCGTGGGCTGCGCGATGAAGTTGCGTGGCTGGGCGAGGATCCGTTCCCGGAAATCGTCGATCTCGGCCGCGGTGGCGTGCGGGCCGACCAGCATGCCGTAGCCACCGGCCTCGTTGACGCTTTTCACGACCAGCTTCGGCAGGTGCTCCAGGATGTACGTGAGGTCCGTCGCGTCCGAGGAGAGGTACGTGTCCACGTTCGGCAGGATGGGGTCTTCGCCGAGATAGAATTTGATCATCCGCGGCACGTAGTAGTACACGGCCTTGTCGTCGGCCACGCCGGTGCCGATCGGGTTGCACAACGCGACGTGGCCGCGCCGGTACGCCTCGAACAATCCCGGCACGCCCAGCAGGGAATCGCGCCGGAAAACGGTCGGATCGAGGAAGTCGTCGTCGATGCGCCGGTAGATGACGTGCACCGGTGCGAGACCGTCGGTGCGCTTCATGTACACGCGGTGATTCTCCACCACGAGGTCGCTGCCTTCAACGATCTCGATGCCCATCTGGCGGGCGAGAAACGAATGTTCGAAGTACGCCGAGTTGTAGACGCCGGGGGTCAGCAGAACAACGGTGGGCTCCGGCACATGATCCGGCGCCAGGTGGATCAGGAGGTTCAGCAGGTCGCTCGTGTAGGTCTCGACCGGCCGCACGCGGTAGTGCCGGAGCAGGTTGGGAAACACGCGCTTCATCACCTGCCGGTTCTCCAGGACGTAACTGACGCCGGACGGCGTGCGTAAGTTGTCTTCAAGAACCCGATACACGCCGGCCTCGTCGCGAATCAGGTCGGTGCCGTTGATGTGAACGTGCAGTTGGCGCGGAATCGAGACGCCGACCAGCTCCGGCCGGAAATGCTTCGAGCTGTGCACCAGCTCCGTCGGAACAACCCCTTCGCGCAGGATGCGTTGCCCGTCGTAGATGTCCTTCAGGAACTCGTTCAGCGCGATCATCCGTTGCGTCAGCCCTCGCTCGAGGTGCGCCCACTCGTTCGCCGGGATGATTCGCGGGATCAGGTCAAAGGGGAAAATCTTCTCCGTGCCAGCGTTGTCAGAATAAACCGTGAACGTGACGCCGCGATTGATGAAGGTCTGATCAGCGGTGCGCTGCCGTTCCAGCAGCTCTCCCATGGAGCCGAGACGAGCATAGCGGTCAGCCAGCCGCTGATAGTGCGGCCGCGGCTGACCGGGTGCGGCAAACATCTCATCGAAAAACCCGCCAAGGTCATAGTTCTCGAAGAGATCAGCCATGCAGCGTGGGAGAGTCAGGGAGTGTCTGCCACCGGAGAGGCGGGTGCGGCCCAGAGAAAACTCTCTTCCGTCGCCACCGGCTGCCCGGCGGCATCGAGCAGACGCACCTGCCACGCGTTCGGGCGCGCTTTGGCGTCAGGCCAGTCTGCGCCCGTCAGCCCGGCCAGAAGAACGCGTGAGCCCGATTCGATCGTGACAGGGAAACGCTGGCGGCGCGGATCGATCTCGCCCGGCGCGATCCATTCGATTTCGAGGACGGCTTCGAAGCGCGCGCCGGCGTTGCGCACGCGCACGAGCCAGTAAAAGCCTCCGCGCTCAGACGGATCGGTGCGCAGAATCGTCCGACCGCGGGACGCCTCCGCGCCACCGAAGAACTCGCTGATGCTGGCGAAGCTTTCGGCGTCGCGATAGCCTGGCCAGACGCGGACAAACTCCACCTGCGCGGCGGCCCATTGGGCGACGAAGCACGAGATCAGCAGCGAACAGAGGTGACGCATGCAGCGCAGTTTGGGTTTAGGACGAAGAGAGACAAGGCGCGCTCGCAGTTCGCGTGCCACTTCCCACGCAGAGTGCGCGGGTCGTCCAATCGCGGCGTAATTGGTCCGCAAATGAACGATGAACGCCGCCCATGAAGGCCGCTGGTCAAAAACGGCCTCGTTGCGTCCTTCCTTACTGCAGCCGAATCCGCTGGAACCGTTGAAAGCCCAAGGGAGCCGGCTCCCAGTTTTTCACGGCCGGGTGCAGCAGATACGTTCGCGAGCCGAAGACGATCGGTGTGATCGGCGCCTGCTCAAGCAGGTACGCTTCGGCACGCTGGAAGAGGTCGAACCGCTTCAACGGATCGGGTTCCGCACTCGCCTGCTGCAGCAGCTGGTCGTACGTGGCGTCGGACCAGTTCGTCCAGTTGTTGCCGTTGTCGGTGGTGAACAGATCGAGAAAGGTGACCGGGTCGGCGAAATCCGCGACCCAGCCCAGCAAGCCCAGCGTGTGCGATTTGGACTGCTGGTTCTGCAGCCACGTCTTCTGCTCGTACATCTCGATCGTGATGCGCACACCGAGTTCACGCGCCCACATTGCCTGCAACGCTTCGGCCAAGCGCGGCAGGAAGCTGTCGTTGAGCACCTGCATCGGCAGCTCCGGCAGGCCTTGGCCATTTGGGAAACCGGCTTCTGCGAGCAGCCGCCGTGCGGTCTCCACGTCCCGTTCGATCCGAACCTTGGCTGTGAAACCGCCACAATCAGGAGGCGTGAAGGAAAAGGCGGGGGCCCGCGCGCCGTGAAATACCGCCTGCGACAACGCCGGCCGGTCGATCGCCAGCGCGAGCGCGCGGCGCACCCGTGGGTCGTTCAACGGCGGCCGCGCGACGTTGCAGTTAAGATACCAGGTGTTCAGCAGCGGATCGACCCGCAGCGGCGAGGGTGTCTCAGCCTGCAACGTGGGGATCTTGGAGGGCGGCACGGCGTACGTGATGTGCATCTGGCCGGCGCGGAAGTTGCGCTCCTCGACCTCGGCGCTCTCCACTGGCAGGAAGACGATCCGCTCCAGTCCGGTGTTCGCGTTGTTCCAGTAGCGTGGATTGCGCACGACGGTCAGGCGGGCGTTGGGCTGCCAGTCTTCAAGCGTGAAGGCTCCATTGCCCACGAGGTTGCCCGGACGCGTCCAGGCGGTGCCCTGCCGGGTGACGCCATTAAACCGCTCGATCGTCGCGCGGTGGAGCGGGAACCACGTCGCATGGCTGGTCAGCGCCGCCAGGTAGGGCGTGGGTTGGTGCAACGTGATCACCAGCGTTTGGGCATCCGGCGCCTGGATACCGACGGTGCTGAAGTCGGTTTCCTGGCCACGGTTGAACGCCTCGGCGCCGCGGATGGGCCAGAGCATGTACGAGTAGCTGGCGCCAAAGACGGGTGTGAGGATGCGACGGTAGGCGAAAACAAAATCCTCGGAGGTGACGGGATCGCCGTTGGACCACGTGAGGCCCGGGCGCAGGTGGAAGGTCCAGGTCAGGCCGTCGGGCGAGGTCTGCCACCGCTCCGCGCAGCCGGGTAGGGCTTGCGAAGTGCGTTCGTCGAGCACCGTGAGCCCCTCAAAGAGCGCGTTGAGCAGATTGAGATCCGTATAGGAATTGGCGAGGTGAGGATCGAGGTCGGCCGGTTCCGCGCTGTTGCCCAACAGCAGCGTGCCGGTGCGGATACCTTCATCGACCGGCCGGGTCCGACGTCCGCAACCGACGCCGGCGAGGAGCAGGGCGAGCAGCAGGAATCCCAGCCTGGTGCTCAAGGTCGGGGGAAGCATGGCGCGAGCGAAGCCACACCGGCGCGGCGTGCAAGCGCCAGTTGTGGGGGCGCTATTACGTTGCCAGCGCCTGCCGGTTTCCGCATGCCGTTCGCCAGCTTCAGCAACGCCCATGGAATGGTACTACGCGAATGAGGGACAGCGGCAGGGGCCGGTTACCGACGAAGGTCTGGCCCGGCTGGTGGCCGTGGGCACCGTGCACGGGGCGACACTGGTGTGGCGCGCCGGCATGGCCTCGTGGCAGCCCTGGCGCGAAGTGGCGCCGACGATGACGTTGCCCTCGGTTCCGGCCACCGAGCTCGCGCCAGTCCTGGGCACACCATTGACCTCGCCTGAATCCGTGGCCGAGCCCGAACCGACCGCTCCGGCCGACGCGGAGGCGTTCTGGCAGGCCCTGAAGGCGCACGGCTACACCACCTCGGTTGGGCACAGCCTCAGCCGCGCATGGCGGCTGTACTCGGCCTCCTTCTGGCCCTCCCTTGGCGTGACGTTGCTGGCGTACCTGCTGATCGTGGTCAGCGCGAATGTTCCGGTGGTCGGGCTGGTGACGCAGTTTCTCGTCGTGCCTCAACTCACGGCTGGGTTGTTCTGGTATTTTCTACGCAAGGTCCGCGACGAGCCGGCTGAGGTGAGCGACCTCTTTGTTGGTTTTCAGCGCGGATTTGGACAACTCGCGTTGGTCAACCTGATCCAGTTCGCGATTTTGCTGCCGCTGATGTTCATCTTCATCGCGATCGGCGTGGGAGTCGCCGCTCTCAACGACGGGCTGGCGGACGGCGGCGGCAACCCGGCGATGACGGCCGGGATGGTGGCGGTCATCGCGGCTCTTTCGGTCGGGGCGGCGCTGCTGATGTTTCGCTTTTTCCTGTCGCACATCCTCGTGGTTGACCGCGGCGAATCGGCTCTGAGCGCGATGAAGCTCAGCTGGCGAATGATGGGCCTGCGGTACTTGACGCTGCTGGGACTGGCGCTGCTGATCGCCCTGCTTTGCCTCGCCGGGATGTTGGCGCTGCTGATTGGCGTGGTCTTCGTGCTGCCCTTGTTCCCGGCCAGTTTCGCCTATGCCTACGAGGACGCGGTGCGCTCCGCGCGCGGACAGCCGCCGTTGGATTAGAGCTCCGGCACGAAAGAACGCGGCACGTTTCTAAGAAAACGCCGCCTGTTTCGTTATGGAGGAGGATGTGATCATGCCGCCGCGGGCCGCCCATGCTGACGCTGACTCCTTTCTCTCCTCTGCAATGGCGAGCCACCAAGGCCCGCTGCTGCGCTATGCGACGCGGTTGCTCGGCGATCATGAGCGTGCGCGCGACGTGGTTCAGGATACCTTCATGCGCCTGCACACGCAGCCACGCGCATCGGTGGTCGATCACCTGGCGGAGTGGCTCTTCACCGTCTGTCGTCATCGGGCGATGGACGTGCTGCGCAAGGAAGGGCGCTCGCGTTCTTTTGGGGAGCGCGAGTTCGAACAGCTCAGCGGCACGGAGCCGCGGCCGGGTCGCCGGCTCGAAATGGAGGAACGTCGAGAGCAGCTGCGCCGCTTGGTCGACGGGCTTCCGCCGAACCTGCAGGAGGTTGTCCGCCTGCGGTTTCAGGATGGATTCAGTTACAAACAAATCAGCGGGATCACCGGCCTCTCCGTGACCAATGTCGGTTTCCTGCTCCACACCGCCGTGCAGCGCCTGCGGCGCCAATTGACGGATCAGCCTGAATGAACGCCCCGATGCCCCCCGACAATCAGTCGCCCCTTGCGCCGGATGATCCCCGGCTGACCGCGTACGCCCTGGGAGAACTACCCGCGGAGGAAGTTGCCTGGGTGGAGGCGGAGTTGCGCCGTGACCCGAAGTTGCGCGACGTGGTGGAGCAGGCCCGAACGTTGGCGGACGAGCTCGCGGCGGCGTTGACAGAGGAGCCGGCTCCGCGGAGCGCGCCGGCTGCCGCCACCCTGCAGTTGGAA